>CAMWHJ010000004.1 GCA_947174015.1 uncultured Lachnospiraceae bacterium
GTTATATCCACTTTTTCTTACGGTCTGTGCAGTAAATGCACAGACCTACTGAACGGTTACAATTATTTGTTCATATCCGATTCATCAAAAACTTCTTCGATCGCTGCTGCCGGCGGCACCATTGGAAATACCTTATCATCACTGCCAATCATACAATCCAACACCACCGGTCCCTTGGCCTGCAATGCTTTTTCCACTGCCTCATCCAATTCCTCTAAAGTGCTTACACGATAAGCCGTACAGCCAAGTCCCTCTGCCACCTTCACAAAATCCACACTGTCATTTAATATGGTATGAGAATAACGTTCCCCATAGAATAAGGTCTGCCACTGGCGAACCATTCCCAACACATGGTTATTTAACACCACTTGAATAATAGGGATGTTATATCTGGATGCGGTTGCCAATTCATTTAAATTCATACGGAAACAACCGTCTCCTGCAATATTGATTACTGTTTTGTCCGGATTGCCCATCTTGGCACCCATACAGGCACCCAAACCGTAGCCCATGGTTCCCAAGCCGCCGGAAGATAAAAATGTGCGAGGGCTGGTGTATTTGTAATACTGGGCTGCCCACATTTGATGTTGTCCCACATCTGTGGTGATAATTGCCTGACCCTTGGTTGCCTGATACAACTTTTCAATCACTGCTGGTCCTGTCAATACACGCTTATCATAGTTTAATGGATATTTTTCTTTCAACTCCTGAATGTGAGCTGTCCATTCCTTATTCTCATGCTGCTCCATCTTATCACACAACTGACGAAGTACCAGCTTGGCATCCCCGATAAGACAGGCATCCACCACAACATTTTTATTGATTTCTACCGGATCAATATCAATCTGTACAATCTTGGCATTATAGGCAAACTTCTGAGTATTTCCAGTTACTCGGTCACTGAATCTGGATCCCACCACCACAAGCAAATCGCACTCTGTGACGCCATAGTTGGCTGTTTTCGTTCCATGCATGCCCAGCATTCCGGTATACAATGGGTGGGTTCCATCAAAAGCACCCTTTCCCATCAAGCTGTCACACACAGGCGCATCCAGTTTTTGAGCAAATTCCATCAATTCTTCGGACGCCTCGGAAATAATTGCACCACCGCCCACAAAAATATATGGCTTTTTTGCTTCCTTCATGTAGCCGAGTACCTGCTCCAGCACTTCCGGATTCTGTAATTGCTTCCGTTCCATGGCTGCCGGCTCTTCTCTGGTATATTCCACCAATGCTGCCGTTACATCCTTGGGAATATCAATTAAGACCGGACCAGGTCTGCCTGTTTTTGCAATCTTAAAAGCCTTTCGGATGGTAGCCGCCAAATCCTTTACATTTTTTACAATAAAATTGTGCTTGGTAATGGGCATAGTTACACCCACAATATCAATTTCCTGAAAAGAATCTTTTCCAAGCAGAGGCACCCCCACATTACAGGTAATGGCTATGATGGGAACGGAATCCATATATGCGGTGGCAATACCGGTAACTAAATTGGTGGCTCCCGGTCCACTGGTGGCAAGGCAGACACCCACCTTGCCGGTGGAACGTGCATATCCGTCCGCCGCATGAGAGGCACCCTGCTCATGGGAGGTTAAGATATGCTTGATTTCTTCATGCTTATATAGGGCATCATAAATATTTAAAATTGCTCCGCCCGGATAACCAAATACGGTATCCACGCCCTGCTCTTTTAAACATTCGATAACCACTTCTGAACCTGTCAACTGCATTTCAATCCCTCACTTTATTTTTATATAAGTAAATCGCTATTTCTTCGGCAACTCCAAAATTGCTCCGCGATTACCGGATGTTACTAATTCTGCGTAACGTTTTAAGTAGCCTGTGGTAATCTTTGGCTCTCTTGGCTGCCATTTTGCTCTTCTCTCCTCCAACTCCTGGTCTGAGATCACAAAATCAAGTCTGTTATTAGGAATGTCAATCTTAATGATATCTCCCTCTTCCACCAAAGCAATGGGACCGCCTACGGCTGCTTCCGGTGACACATGACCAATGGAGGCTCCTCTGGATGCCCCGGAGAAACGTCCATCTGTAATCAGGGCCACGGAAGAACCAAGCCCCATACCTGCAATCGCTGAAGTAGGATTTAGCATCTCCCGCATACCCGGACCGCCTTTGGGTCCTTCATAACGGATGACAACCACATCACCAGCTACAATCTTGCCGCCCTTGATGGCAGCAATGGCATCTTCTTCACAGTCAAACACCCTTGCCGGTCCTTCATGTACCATCATTTCCGGTGCCACTGCAGAACGTTTCACCACACCGGTATCCGGTGCTAAATTTCCTCGAAGAACTGCAATACCGCCTGTCTCACTGTATGGATTTTCTATGGGGCGTATCACTTCCGGGTTTTTGTTGACACAGCCTGCAATATTTTCTCCTACGGTTTTTCCGGTTACCGTCATACAGTCTGTGTGCAGCAAGCCTTTCTTGTTTAACTCATTCATCACTGCATATACTCCGCCTGCCTCATTTAACTCCTCCATATAGGTATGTCCTGCCGGTGCTAAATGGCACAAATTTGGTGTCTTGGCAGAGATTTCATTGGCAATGTCTAAGTCAATCTCTATTCCGGCTTCATGGGCGATGGCCGGCAGATGCAGCATACTGTTGGTAGAGCAGCCCAGTGCCATATCTACTGTCAATGCATTTTGGAATGCTTTTTCTGTCATAATATCTCTTGGACAGATGTTCTTTTCCAGCATTTCCATCACCTTCATACCTGCCTGCTTTGCCAGACGGATACGTTCCGAATATACTGCCGGAATAGTTCCGTTGCCCTTTAAGCCCATACCAAGTACCTCTGTTAAACAGTTCATACTGTTCGCAGTATACATACCGGAACAGGAACCACAGGTGGGACAGGCATTTTCCTCATATTCCAACACGTCTTCTTCTGTCATAGTGCCTGCTGCATAAGAACCCACCGCTTCAAACATACTGGATAAAGAGGTCTTACAGCCCTTTACTTTTCCTGCCAGCATTGGACCGCCGCTGACAAATACGGTGGGAATATTTAATCTGGCAGCCGCCATTAAAAGCCCCGGCACATTCTTGTCACAGTTGGGAACCATAACAAGTGCATCAAAAGCATGTGCCATTGCCATACACTCTGTGGAATCACAGATTAAATCTCTTGTTACCAGAGAATATTTCATTCCGGTATGTCCCATGGCAATACCATCACAGACAGCGATTGCCGGAAACATCACCGGAGTACCGCCTGCCATGGCAACACCCATTTTCACTGCATTTACAATTTTATCAATATTCATATGTCCGGGAACAATTTCATTGTAGGAGCTGACAATACCAACCAATGGCCGTTCCATCTCTTCCTTTGTCATTCCCAGTGCATTAAACAGGGAACGATGTGGAGCCTGCTGCATTCCCTTTGTTACTGCATCACTTTTCATATTTTCTCTCTCCTTTTATCACTGTAATCTGTCTCACTACAAACGCTCTGTCAGCAAATCGCCCATCTCGTCACAACCAACCTTTGTACATCCCTCAGACATAATATCTACGGTTCTGTAACCATCTGCTAACACTTTCTTTACCGCATTTTCGATATCATCTGCTTCCTCTGATAAATCAAAGGAATAGCGAAGCATCATAGCCGCTGAAAGAATCGTGGCAATGGGATTGGCAATATTCTGTCCTGCAATATCCGGTGCAGAACCATGACTTGGCTCATATAAACCAAATTTTGTTTCATTTAAGCTGGCTGAACTTAACATGCCGATAGAACCTGTTACCATGCTTGCCTCGTCAGACAAAATATCACCAAACATGTTTTCTGTTAGGATCACATCAAACTGTCTTGGATCTTTCACCAACTGCATGGCACAATTATCCACCAGCATATGCTCATAAGTCACTTCCGGATAATCCCTGGCAACCTCTTCCACTATCTTTCTCCAAAGTCTGGAAGAATCCAATACATTTGCCTTATCAACACTGGTTACCTTCTTACGTCTCTTCATGGCAATGTCGAAACCGCGAATGGCAATTCTGCGAATTTCGTTTTCATCATAAGTCAGAGAATCATATGCTTTCCTTACACCGTTTTCTTCCACCGTCTTGCGCTCACCAAAGTAAAGACCTCCGGTTAATTCACGCATGATCACCATATCGAAACCGTCCCCAATCACTTCATCCTTTAAAGGACAAGCCTCTTTTAATTCTTTATATAATACGGCTGGTCTTACATTCGCAAATAAATTCAGGGCTTTACGAATCTTAAGCAGTCCTGCTTCCGGTCTTAAATTGGGAGGAAGCTGATACCATGGCGATGTGGTTGTGTTGCCGCCGATGGAACCCATCAGCACCGCATCACTTGCCTTTGCAGATGCAATGGCTTCCTCTGTCAGTGGAACACCATGTACATCAATGGAAGCTCCGCCCATGAGAATTTCCGTATATTCAAATTTGTGTCCAAACTTAACTCCCACTGCATCTAACACTTTCTTTGCTTCGTTTACTATCTCCGGTCCGATTCCGTCACCGGAAATAACGCCAACCTTATAATTCATGTTATCATTCCTTTCAGTTCTGTGCTTTGCTATATATGTAATTACAAGTTATATATATAGACCCAGCCATACTTTATATAATATAACAAACATTGACACTTTTCAATGATTAATTTCGAAAAATGGGGAAAGTGTAAATTTCCAAATGCTGCCCGCAGGAATCATTTCCTTCCAAAACAAAGTACCCCACAGCATTCGCTGTGGGGTACTTTGTTTTGAAATTACTCGGCAGTTCCCGCCTTCTCTACTTGCACAATGGCATCCTTTTTCATTGGAATCCGGCAGTTTTTATTATTGCCAAATTCTACGATTACCGTATCATCTGCCACATCTATCACCACACCATAAAATCCGGCAGTGGTTAATACACTGTCACCAATACTCAGTTCTGCAAGCATCAGCCCTAATCTCTTCTGCTCTTTTTTTTGGGGACGAACGAACAAAAAATACATTCCAGCCACAAGTACCACAATCTCAAGTACCATGATAAAAGTAAAGGAACCAGAACCTTCCTGTGCCGCACCTAAAATATACTGCATAAAATTTCCTCCTGTCTTACACAAATAACCAATACTTGTAATAAATTACATAAAATCTATTTCTTATAATACACAACTCTGCTGTTTCAGGCAAGCATTTTATGAAAATTTTATGATTCAGACATGTCTGCCAGCTTCTGTCTCTTATATTCTGCAAATCTGTCCTGCTCAATGGCTGTCCTGATTTCTTCCATCATATGATTGTAAAAATACAAATTATGCATAACACAAAGCCGCATTCCCAGCATCTCTTTTGCCTTTAATAAATGACGAATGTAGGCTCTGCTGTGATGTTTGCAGGTTGGACACTGACAGTCCTCTTGGATGGGTTTCTCATCTAATTCATATTTGGCATTAAACAAATTTAATTTTCCATGGTTGGTATATACATGACCATGGCGTCCATTTCTGCTGGGATATACACAATCGAAGAAATCCACCCCTCGCTCCACTGCCTCCAAAATGTTGGCGGGAGTGCCTACCCCCATAAGATACGTTGGCTTATTTTCCGGAAGATATGGTACCACTGCTTCAATGATGCGATACATTTCTGCGTGAGATTCCCCCACTGCAAGACCGCCAATGGCATAGCCGTCCAAATCAAGATCTGCAATCCGTTTGGCATGGTCCATGCGGATATCCGCAAAACAGCCCCCCTGATTGATTCCAAACAACATCTGCTGTTTATTGATGGTGTCCTCCAAGGAATTTAATCGGTTCATTTCTGCCTTGCATCGTTCTAACCAGCGGGTTGTTCTGGCAACCGAATTTTCCATGTAAGTTCTGGATTCCAAGCTGGGGGGGCATTCATCAAACGCCATGGCAATGGTGGAGGCAAGATTTGACTGAATCTGCATACTTTCCTCCGGTCCCATAAAAATTTTTCTCCCATCCACATGTGAGTTAAAATATACCCCTTCCTCCTTGATTTTGCGGAGTCCTGCCAGAGAAAACACCTGAAAACCACCAGAATCTGTAAGAATGGGCTTATCCCAATTCATGAATTTGTGAAGTCCTCCCAACTGCTTTATCACCTTATCTCCCGGTCTAACATGAAGATGATAGGTATTAGACAATTCCACCTGTGTCTTTAAATGCTGTAAATCTTCCGTGGCAACAGCACCCTTTATGGCAGCAGCAGTACCCACATTCATAAATACAGGAGTTTCTATGACACCATGAATTGTGGTAAATCTTCCTCGTTTTGCATTATGACTCTTTTGGATTAACTCATACATAAATTACTCTGCTGCTCAAAATTTGTACCTTTCCTAATGGTTTCCCGATATTTTGTTGAGCAGCTTCTCCTTTCTTATTTTTGATATATTTCTTTTATCCAATGATTAAGCTTCCTCATTTTTCTTTTTGTGAAGTTTTTCTTCCACTGCCGCTTTCATATCCTGATAAGATTCTCTGTACTTAACCGAAATTGCCGAAGGATGTGCTTTAATTATTGCCGCTTTCATCCTGTCATAGCTTTTGGTGTATTCCTTATACTGGGCAATTTTTTCTCGAAAAGCCTCGTAGACCGTCCATTTTTCCGGAGTATTCTCTTTGATTTCCTCCCTGTACTGTTCCATATATTCTGTGATTCTGACACGAATCTCCATACTGGAAAGCCGCAGGATCTCTTTTTGTTCCTCCATGGCTTCACGCACGTTTTCTGCTCGTCCCTCTGCATTTTCTTTCATGGCAGTCACCCGCCTTTCTACCGCTGTCCGCATTGCATCGGCTTTCTCTTCGGCATTCTCAATCCGTTCCTCAATCTGAGCAGCAAGCTGTGACTCCATCACCTTTAAATCTCCACGCATTTTGTCCATCTTTTCTAACATCTTGCGCATATCTAATGCTGTTCTTACCGATAATACCATATCCACTGCGAAGATAAGGGACAATAGTGCTGCTGACGGATACTGGGCAATCTCTGGAACAGAAAACAAGATATGTTCCACAGGCTTATGTATCACTTCTGTAAGAAACAACGTCAAAAATCCCCATGCAATGGAGGAAGACAGACAAATAACACCTTTGTATTGTATTTTCTGATTGCTGTAATCCCAATACTTTACTTTAAATATGCTTTCCATGGCAAGCCCCACTACCAACTCCAACAAGGTGGCGGCAATCATTCCTGCAAAATAAATTGCCACAAAGTTTCCTTGAAATGGAATGGAGGCAAAAAGCATAATGATGGCACCGGATGCATAGATAGGCAGAATCGGTCCCCGCAAAAAACCTCTGTTGACAAACTTGCATTTTCGCAAGGATACATAGGTAGTCTCGAATATCCACCCAAAGAAACCATAGATAAAAAACAGCAGAATCCACTCTGCCACATTATAATGATACATACATCTGCTCCTTTGTCCTCTGAATTTTACCCCATTTCAAATGCATCTTCGCTACATTTAAAATGGGGCAAAAATATTACAATAAATATATTATAAATTTTTGTATGATATAAATCAAGTCATTATTCTTGACATTTCGGATGAAATGTAATAACTTGTAACTAAAAACAAGGAGGCAGATTATGTCAGGTTCTATATATGGAAAACATTTTTGTATTACAACATGGGGAGAGTCCCATGGAAAAGGGATTGGTGTGGTAGTGGACGGGTGTCCTGCCGGTTTAGAATTATGTGAAGAAGATATTCAGAAATTCTTAGACCGTCGAAAACCGGGACAATCCAAATTCACCACCCAACGCAGCGAAACCGATTCTGTGCAGATTCTCTCAGGTATCTTTGAGGGAAGGACCACTGGAACCCCCATTTCCATGGTGGTATTCAATGAAACACAACGTTCTCAAGATTACAACGAAATTGCCAACTACTATCGTCCGGGACATGCAGATCTTACCTATGATATGAAATATGGTTTTCGTGACTATCGGGGTGGGGGCCGTTCCTCCGGCCGTGAAACCATCGGTCGTGTAGCTGCTGGAGCCATTGCCGTTAAAATTCTGAATCAGTTAGGCATTGATATCTTTGCTTACACCAAATCCATCGGTGAGATCACTTGCGACGAAAACAAATTTAACCGGGAAGAAATTTCCAACAATAAGCTTTATATGCCAGATGCTCAGGCGGCAGCAAAAGCTTCTGACTATCTGGAACAGTGCATGAGCAACCGCAACTCTTCTGGTGGTATTGTGGAATGTATCATTAAACATATGCCTGTGGGGGTTGGCGAGCCTGCCTTTGAAAAATTAAATGCCAATCTTGCCAAGGCGGTCTGTTCTATCGGTGCCGTAAAGGGATTTGAGATTGGTGATGGCTTTGATGTGGCGAAAGCCACAGGGCTTGCCAATAATGACAATTACGAAATGAACGATGGCAAAATCACAAAAATAACCAATCATTCCGGCGGCATTCTCGGTGGTATCAGTGACGGTTCGGACATTGTAATTAGAGCTGCCTTTAAGCCTACCCCTTCCATAGCCAATACACAGCAAACAGTAAATAAGCAGATGGAAAACATTTCCATTAACATCAAAGGACGTCATGACCCTATTATTGTACCTCGTGCTGTGGTTGTGGTTGAGTCAATGGCTGCTTTATGTATTCTCGATATGCTTTTTGAAAGCATGACCAGCCGTATGGATCGGCTGATGGAATTTTTTAAGTCGGTATAAACATATAAAAAATCCCATCGGATATTTATCCGGTGGGATTTTTCTTGTAACTGCTCTGTATTATTTGCTCGCCATCTGGCGTTCCTGGGCTTCAATCATTTTCTTGACCATATACCCACCAACAGAACCATTCTGCTTAGAAGTTAAGTTTCCGTTATACCCATCTGTAAGAGGTACACCTAATTCATTCGCTACCTCATACTTGAACTTATCCAATGCACCCTTTGCTTCTGGAACTTCCACCTGATTACTTCTAGACATAATAAACTCCTCCATTCCGCTACCACAAAAAATACTTTTTTCCTGCGATAACTAAGTGTTGTTGTTTGTTACAATGATAGTATATGTGAAATTCTCTCGAATACTCTGGCAATTTCTGGTGCAAAGTAAAATAATTACATTTTTTCGTAACTATTCTGTACCCCCATAGTAATGAAAAACCCTCGCAGATGCGAGGGTTTTATCATATGATTCTTATTAGAAAGTTAAAAATCATTTGTGCTTATTGAATTATGGTCTGATAGGTAGTTGACCATGGACCATATACTTTCTTAGAGCCTACTTTTTTGTATGCACGCATTTTTACATAATATGTCTTTCCACTCTTTAACTTTTTCACTGTCTTAGATGTGGTTCTGTATTTTTTGATATCTACAACTTTTCTTGTCTTCTTGGTAAATTTACTGTTTGTTCCGTAGTAAATCTCATATCCCGTTGCCTTGCTGTCTTTCTTCCACTTGATTTTCAGTGTCTTAGCCGCAGTACTGGTTACAGAAATATCTTTCGGCACTGCCGGAGCAATGTAGAAGTATATGGTCTTTTTTCCGGTATAATTTCCGGTACCGGTCAATACTGCTTTTGCCTTTCCCGTATTTTTATTGGAACTGTATTTTACCGTATAATCTCTGTTTACAAATAATGCATTTTGTCCATTGGTCACTGTCAAAGCAGGTGTTAATGCATTTCCTGTATAAGTCTGGGCCGCAATAGAAGCAACTTTCACTTTTGAAAGGTCTTTCGCCTTAATCTGGAAGGTGAGCTCCTTCATTCCCTGATAATTTGAAGTTCCCATAGCATTGATTCTTACCGTTGCTGTTCCTACATTCATATTATTCATACAGAATACACTGTAATCAGTACCTTCTTTTAAAGTCTTTCCTAAATCGGTAACGGTAACCTTTGGTATAATTGCTGCTCCCGTATAATCAAAGGATGCTGCAGAAAGCTTTACTGCAACATTATCCAAAGTTCTCTTAGTAATGGTATATCTGATTTCCTTCGTTCCTGTGTAACATCCACTGGTTCCTCCAGAAATTACCACTGTTGCATTTCCGGCATTCACATTGTCTTTATAAGAAAGCTTATAATCGGTACCTTCTTTCAGTTCTGCCTGACCATTTTTAACGGTAACCTTTGGTGTATGTGCTTTTCCGTCATATGGATAACTGTTCTGCTCCAACTGCACAGTTATTCTGGAAATATCAATGGCTGTAATTGTCACATCCAATTTATCCGATACCATTCCATCCCCAGAAGTGGCTGTAACGGTGGCTGTTCCTGGTTTTTTCGGCACAATCAAGGCTCTTACTGTATTTCCCTGTCGTATCGGTGTCACCTCAAGTACATCTTTCTTATCCACAGACCAGATAATCTCATCAAAATTTGTGTTAGGTGTTACAACAGCATTGATGTAAGAATTGCTGGTGCCATATGCTACATTTGTATTTCCATTTAAGGAAATGCCTGCAATTTTATTTACCACATTTACCGTAAACTCCATGGTCTTTTTAGACACGGTAGATTCTGCTGTCAATACGGTGGTTCCTGCCACATTACCATTAATGGTACAGCTATATGTATCCTTGCTTGGCATAACAGATGCAATGGTTTCGTTTTTAGATACCCAATTCACATATTCTGTTGCATTACCGCAGTTCAGTACCACTGCTCCTGTGCTTCCCACATATACGTTAATTGTTCCCTTATTTTCCACTGTCTGTCCTTTGTGATCCGTTGCGGAAATCTTTGTGATGGGAATTGCAACTCTCACCTGACAGGTAGCCTTAAGCTCGTCATTAATCTTTGCAGTAATAGTAATCGGTGTCTCGGAGGATTTTACAGCCGTTAATAGACCATTTTCATCCACCTTTACAATGCTTGGGTCAGAGCTTTCATATACAACTGTATCTGAAGTATCTGACGGTGTCAACGTAGGTTTCAGCTGATATGTGACACCCGCCGCTGTTGCCTCGCCCGGTACCAGCATAATCTCCTGCTGGGTTTCCTTCAGACTGATATCCGTGGCAGGTACTCTTACATGAATTGTTACTGTTAAAAACTTATTTGTCTGCACATCACGCAGGGTAACTATGGCATCTCCCTTTGTTACTGGCTGTAATGTCAGTGTGTTTACATTTTTTAAAGAAGAATTTGCAGCCTTTACAATATCACCTTCCTGCTCAATCTCCCAATAAAAATCATCCGTAGATACACTGCCATTCTCTGCTAAAAGGCTTGCCTTTAATTCAACATTTTTTCCTTTCTCCACATTGATTTCTTTTCCATCACATGGTTCATTATTATATGTAATGGTTGTATTTGTCGCCGGACGTTCGGAAATGGCAGTTACATTTAATGTATCAATGGCAGATGCGTTGACAGCTCCTTTTACTACCACCTTAGCACTTCCACGCTTTTTAATCTTAATGTTTACATTAGTTCCTACAAATTTTATAAGTTCTTTTTCTTCAGAATCTTTTGGATCCACAAATACTACTACCGGATCATTCTCATTTTGATCCTCCAAGGTCCATGTAA
This sequence comes from uncultured Lachnospiraceae bacterium, assembly GCA_947174015.1. Lineage (GTDB taxonomy): Bacteria > Bacillota > Clostridia > Lachnospirales > Lachnospiraceae > RUG11237. Next base: position 11,553 of record CAMWHJ010000004.1, read on the forward strand.
TCGCTTCCTCTGTATTTATCAATTCTCCATTATTCAATTCTGTTGACAAGGAATATGTATGGTTTTGTACATAAGTTCCAATATAATCTCCTTCAGGAATCTTAATCTTCTCAATGGCAGCTTTTACTGTAATACGAATACTTGCCTGATAACCACTTTTTTGTGTTGTTACTGTTAATGTGGCAGTACCTTCCTTTTTGGGATTCACAATACCTGTATCACTGCCTACTTCAAAGATATCTGTATCACTGCTTTCCCACATTACCGGCTCATTCGCAGTGGTACTTCCATTAATTAACTGTGCAGAATATTGAACATTCTTCTGACTGGTATAAATCGTATCTTCTGCAATTACTTTCTGTTCACCGTTTATCTCCTTTGTGATGTTCACACCTTCTGCTTCTGTCAAATTAGTTACATGTACATCCACATAAGCAAATATATTTGTTCTTGGTGATGTTTTGGTAGGTGCCGCATAGCAGTAAATACGTGCATTTCCGCCTTTTACTGCCTTGATCACACCACTCTGTGTTACCGTCGCAATGGTTTCATCTGAGGACTTCCATAAAGGTGTATCTGTGGAAGCACAGATATAAGCACCTTTCTGGTTTTCTTTTGGATTCACTTGAAATCTGGAACGAAATACAGCAGTTAAATCTCTCTCTGAACCCGCTGTCATATCAAATGTATGGGCTGAACCAGACTGTTCCTGTGCATAATTCTGTGCAACTTTCACAAAAGTATATCCCGGAGAAGTATTTGTAAAGGAAAGCTGCCACAATGCATCAAAGTTATTCAAAGACACTCCTGCCGGAAGCTCATCCTTTCCGCTGGCATCATCGAAAATTCCCACATTGGTTTCTTTTGTTACTATATAACTTGTTTCCTGGGTTGCAGGATCCTTGACAAGAAATTCTGTATTCATTGCAGGTGCCAATACAATCAGATTTCGACGTATGGAACGTTTACCAGAATCCGTAACTACATTAAAAACAATAGGATTCTGAATATTTGTAACCTTAACTCCTGTTAAATCAAACTGAACCTGATAGGAAGTGTCACTAAGTTTTGTAAGCTGCACATTAGAAAGCGCTATTACATCTGTCTGGGTGCTTGAGATACCAATAGAATCATCCACATCCGCAAGAGATAATGAAGCACCCACCGGAAGTTCAGAATTTACAAGGGTTCCGTCTACCACACAAGTCAAGGTAATCGTTTCTTCCATATCCACATACAAGGCATCAGAACTCATATGATTATAGGTAACTAAATCAAAATTCTCAAATTCCTTCTGATAAGAAGTCGCTGTTACTGTCAAATCTTTCAGATTGGTGGCAGACTTGCGGATTCCAAGTGTCTGTGTCTTTACCAGACTGTTCGCTGTTGCTGTAATATCACAAACACCGTCTTGGGGCTTTTCACTTTTAATATTGACCATGGCATACTTTACCACACTGCCTGCATACTCTGTGGTACTGGTCTTATCTTCTTCTGCTTTTACTTCCACCTTTGTGGCATCTGCACTGCTCCATTCAAAAGTATCAGCATATCTTGGATCTACGACTGCTTTCACCTCAAAGGTATTTTCTGTGTATTGATTTGCAAAATCGGTCACTACTACCCCTTGAATGTCACTTAAAGAATTGCAGACATTTAAGGTAATGGTTCTGGAGTCATTTCCCACATTTGCAGTGATCTTATAAGAACCACTGGCATCTGTACCTATGGCAACAGACAAATTCTTGATGGTTCCTGTTCTGTCCTCCACATCTTCTGCTTCGGTCAAAGAAACCCCCTCATTGGCTCTGTCAATACTCCATTCCAAGCTGGTTCCCTTAATTACTGTGACAGACAAGTTTACTGTGGAATCCAGCCAACAGTATTCCACTGCTTTGTCGGAAACAATTACTGCATTCTCCGCAAAACCAGTGTCTGCCGCTTTTGCAGGTACCACAAATTCCAAAAAGCTTGTGAGTACCATTACAAGGCTTAAGAAATAAGCCATCACAACTTTAATTTTCCTATTCATGAAAATCCTCCTTCTGTTATTTTTATTGTAACTATTCCGTACTTTTCTACTCCTGTGCGAAACAGTTATCTTCTGTTCTAAATCCTGAACATTCTCAGAACAGATATGAGGAAATGGTATATCGGAACATACCATCTCCTCCTAATTCTATTCATTTGTAATCTGATATCATTTTCTGTTCCTTAGTCTAAATCAAAGATTTCTGCACGACTTACATTCAAGCTATCCCACGCTGTTGTTGTCTTCTGCATTGCAGTGCCCTCACCGATATTGGTATGCATTGTAACGTAAACCTTAATCGCCTGATCATGTGCAAATACAGTTCCCAATGGTGCATTGATATAGTAAGTGTGTCCGCTCTCCAACTGATTGTACGGAACCGGTGTTGGAGTGGAAGAGGTATCTGCGGCATCATAAATTGCCAAAATGCCTGCTGCAGTGTCTATTGTTACCGTGGAACCACTGGCCGGACCCTGCGTATATCTGTTACCTTTCAAGGTATGTCCTGTGGAATCTGTATAACCAAAAGCAGAGTTGAGAGCTGCACCAGAATCTGTAATAAAGATTTCGTCTATCTCTATCTTCTTACTTTTTGCTGTCAGGTTACCATCATACACATTAAAGTATACCCGCATAGTACCTGTTGTTCCATCGGAATCCGCTCCAAAGTTTACAAAGTCTGCTCCTGCATCCTCCGGAGTAATGGTGGTGTCATAAGGAATAATGATGGATTCTAAATCCGGTGCATCCTCTTCCCCATTTTCCACAATATTAATTTCCGGTGCTTTCAACTGTGCATTGTAAGCAGCAATCATTGTGTTGATAAACAGCTTAATTTCCTCTTCGTTGGAGATAGGTGTATGTCCTGCACCAGAGTAAGTAATATTACCCTTATTGAAAATGTAGTAGTTATTTCTTACATCATTTGGTGACTCCTTGTAGAAATCTCCTAAATCATGGTCATTTCCAAACCTACTTCTTTCATTGATGGTATACCATACTACCAGATCACTTTCTTCATCAGCGTTGCTGTCGGTCTCCAAATCGATGGTATAGTACTGTCCATGGGTAGAACTTACCTCAAAACTATCAGCAATCACATAAGGATAGTTGGTAATGGCTCCTGTGTTAATCTTGCTCACACGAACACGCTCACCACTGCTGAAATCATAACCGGCAGATGTACTTTCATCAAACATTCGCTGCTGTCCATTATAGAAATTCGCCAAATAATTGTTGTCATATTCACGCAGCTGCACATACGTCTGACCTTGTGTCTGCAATACTGTTTTGGTCTGTCCGGAATTTGGCTCAAATGCCATATCCTTTCCCATATTCAGCAACGTACTAAATTCCGAACTGGATCTGCTATATCCTTTTCCGTCGGCTGCCGGGGAATTGAAAAACTGTTTCACATATTCATAGGCAGACATATTGCTGGTGTTACGGCTTAAAGGTGTTACTACACCATACTGATCCATACCTGCTACACTGCGGATACCAACAGTAAAGTAACTGTCACCGCCTCCATCTGTGCTCATATGCTTGTAATCCGAATGCCATGCTGTGGTATCGTGGGTAAACAGAATACTTTTGCCCTCTTCTCCAAACCGCAGCAATGATTCCACTGCGGATGCGGATGGATGTTTGTAATCTCCATCTGCGGTAACTTCATAAAAGGCATCGATAAATCCTACAATCACCATATCATAATTGCTGCTTTCGGCATTACTTAAGAGATATCCTCCCTTGTTAGATGGATTTGCATTATCATAATTCTCGCACTCCTGTGCATATTGTTTAGCACTTATGGTGGTGATATCCAATTCAAAATCCGGTATATTGTTTAACAAATTATGCCATCTTTTAGATGCTGTGGAACCTCCTGCACTTGCCAGACTCTGCTGCAAATTCACATGGGTACCATTGGTGGTAATACGCTTATCTAACACCTCTGTGGTACTGTTTCCCGAGGTAACTTGAAGAATGCGAATCTTCTGCTTTGTATCTGCACTGATGGAACCATCCGCATTCTTTGGTGTAACAGGAATCGCACAGAAACCTGTTTCTGCTGCCAGAATATTGGAATTGCTGTTCTTGCTCACCTGAAGTTTCCAGTTGATACATCCGTCATAGCTTCTGGGCAGCTTACGGCTTGCGGTATAAGCAACACCTTCCTGCAGTTCATAATGGTCGCTGCCGTCTGCCTTTGCCACAATCCTGCCTGTGGATGCATCTCGAATAACCAGTGAATCCAATTCTTCCGAGTTTTTTGAAAATTTACCGTCAAAGTTAGCATCCACAAAAACCTTGCAGTCAAAGCTGTCAGTACTCAAGATACCTGCCAATGTGGAAATGGAAAACTCAAAGTTGATATAATATCTGTCCCCATCCTTTGTGAGATAGTTTACCGTATCTCCATCAATGGGTGTACCATCAATGGACTGGGTATGATAGCCATATGTGGCAGGTCTTCTGGTAAGATTCAAAAATACCTTTGTTTCATTTAAATAAGTTGCTGCCGCTTCCTGTGCTGCTCCATCAGACATTTTATCCGTCAGCAGATTGGGGTATACTCTGTTATCCCAGTTGAACGCTGCATTGCTCACCGCTGCTTCATAATTCAAAGTCTTTCTGTTAATCTGTGTGGTATCCACACTGCCCGCATCTGCTGCTGCCACCTTTAATACCTGATAAAGATACGTGGAATTGTCAACGGTTGCTCCATCTGCATTTCCGCCAAGACCCATGTAATCTGTTTCACTGACAGTAACATTCGGATATGTTCCAAATGTCAATGTATATGCATCCAGATTTCCCAAAGCTACCTCATTCAATTTGTCGCCGTTTTTGTTAATCTGGATTCTGTCTACTTGGTCTTTTGGCATGGTAACCGAATAAATATAGTATCCGTTTTCATGTGTTATATAAGTCAGAGGTGTTCCAGGCCATGATGTATAGTTTCCGCCTCCATTCTTCCACATATGGGCATACAAATTGTCCCATCCGCTCCATGTATCCGGTTTTCTCACATACACGGTTCTGATCGTAGAACTGCTGGCGGGACCGGAAGATGAAGAAGTCTCGTTCACTGCATTGACAGCCACCGGAACATCCGGATTGCCGGTGTCATACTTAAACAAATTGCCTGCTACAATCACCGGATATCCGGAATCTAAGAAGTTAAACAGGTCACGTTTCTTATAGGTAGTCAAGTCATTGCCGGAGGTTCTCATTTTTGTACCACCTGCTACATAATCAGAGTTACGATCGATGGGATCCACATAATCCGTATCCAAAAGTCCAATACCATGCAGACCCACACGTCCGGCTCCGGTTCCTACATTGGTGGCACCGGTTAAATCACCCACATGGGTATATACCAGTCCCTCCATGGAACTGTCATTAAAATGTCTCGTCCCTGCTGCATTTTTCTTGAATTTACCAATATTGCTTCCAATATAAATCAGGTCATAGGTTGCATTTAAATCTTCATTCTTACCCACAAACTCATGCATGGACATACAGGTAAAGCTTACATCTTTTTCCCTGTTATTCTCAGCAAAATATTTAATCCATTTGTTGATAAAGCTTCTCTGACCGTCGGACAAAGTTTTCTTTCCGTCGGCTGTCAATATATAATTTCCGCTGGAATCCTTGGCATAATCATAGGAAAAATCTGCACAAGGCTCCAATTCCAATACAGAGATGGTATTCTTCTTAATCTCAATGGTAATTCCCTCATAGTTCAGTAAATACTGAATGATCATATCCACTGAAATTTCATCCGTATCCATGGCTTCTCTTCCAACTTCCAAGTATGCATTTCTACGATTCTCATCTTCCATCTCTGTTACAACATCAACAAAGCCTATCCGCAAAATATTCTTTTTCAGGCTGCTGGTAAATTCACCGTTTACCAAGGCAACGGGATTTCTTGTAACTCGATTGTTGCCATCCTCATCGCTCTCCTGTGTAAGTACCGGACTGGTGTAATGTTCCAGGAAATGAGCATAAAAGTAAATATTCTTATTTACAAAATGCCCACCGGAAAGTGCAAATTTAGATGTTTCCCCTGCATCCGGCGACAAAGCATCATGGAGAGCAGTATTTGACACAGCTGCCAAAGAAGTATCATCAATGGTATATGTATTCAAATTGGTACCAGGTACTTGTGTTGACGTACTAATCTGTCGAATCTGACTGTCAAAATCATCTTGTGCCAGAATTAGTAATGCCTTGTACATCCAGCTTCCGTCAATGTCTTCCATTGCTTCCTGGGCAATGGCTGCCGATTCTGCCAAAGAACTGTCGGCAGATAAGCTGTTATAAGCATCCATATAATTGTCATAAGCTGTCATATAGCCACTGAGAATGCTGCTGTCAACCATCAGTTTAAGAGGTGCAGATTCATTAACAGCTCCCTCAAGCAGTTTCACGGCAGCAAGCCGAAAATCTTCACTGTCCTGTGCTTTGGATAAAGATATCCATGGAGAATATTTTCCGTTTTGTTCTTCCTCACTTAAACTTGGATTCGCATATTCATACTCTCCAATGGTTCCGTCTGTATTGCGGTACAAGAAAGGATTGGCAATATACACCAAGTCATAGGCAGAAAGATCCTGACTGCCTAAAGTTTCCGCAGAAATGGTATATAATTCAAGATTGTTTTGATTAAAAGCCTCTACCTCGTCTGCCTCTGTTCCTTCATCATCTGTCACTCCTAATACAAATCTTGTAAACAGATTATTGCATCGAATCTCCGCTTTGGAGCCAAACACAAAACGATATCCTGAGCCTGAATAATATCCATCTGCTTCTGTGATCTCCGCATAGGCATTGGTGAGTGCCTCATATTCTTCTGTCCCTATGGCAATAAATCGGAAATATCTGCCTTCCTTTTCCTGTGCAGTTCCCAGTTTACTGTTAAAGCCCTCTTCGTCATATCTTAAATAAATGGTAGTATCATTACTTATCATATGTAATTCTGAGCTTATGGGCTCTTCGGAAACCGGAATAGGGGTGGGGGTGGGGGTTGATTCCTCCTCTACGGTATCTCCTTCTTCGTTAAGTGGTGCCGTTGTCACTTCCAAATCATTTCCCTCATTCTCATGAGCGAGGGATTCTGTTGCACTTGCATTCTCTAATGTATTGGTTAGTGCTGCTGATACCTCGGAATCATCAGAAGTTTTTGTTGAATCCTCCACCTGTGCTGCTGATACTTGAACATTGTTTCTTGCTTTCTTTACAGAGGCTTCTGTTGCCGGTGTTTCAGGACTGACAGGTTCCAGTGTAGGAGTAGGTGTTGCCGTAGGAACTATCTCCTGATAATACACCACCTCACTATCCAACTCTGCACTTGATACCTCCTGATAATATCCGGGTACAAGCTGATGTTCTACCAATGCATATCCCACTTCATCGGCCGGAAGTACAGGAACATTTTTATACAATCTTTCCTGATCTCCCGGTTTATAGTAAGTTAAAGGATATATGGAACTGGAGGCAGAATCCAGATTGATAATTCCATACTTGTACAATATATCTGCCAATGCCTTAACTTGATCATCCGAATAGGAGGCAATCATATCCTGAAATGATACAATACCGGAACCATTGGTTCTGATGCTGATCAGCATATCCATCACACTGAGGCTTTTGCTGTCCGGCAATACCTCCAAAATCCGAATTTTCTTACTGGCATCATTTTTGACCTCTTCTACTTTTTGCTCAACACTCTGAAACATTCCTTTTGCCTCTACATTTTGTAATGTAGAATAGATCAGGTTTGCGACGATAACGATTGCTAACAGGGAGGCAACCGCTATTTTTTTTGGAAATTTTCTGTTTTTTTGCTCTTTTTTCTTCCTTTCCATAAGTTACCTCCTTACTGAATTCTAATGCCTTGTACTGCTGATATATGAGTGTTTTTTAAGGTAGCAATCACATCAAAGGATGTGGCTTGGTTATTGCTGCCCACACTTAACTGTATTCCATCATTTGTGGGATATACAATACAGTTGCTTAATGACGGATTGGTTGCCACAGATATATCCGATGCAGAAAGCACCAGTCCTGTTGCTTTTAAGTTAAGCTTTACGGAATCGTTCTTTCCGATATCCACAGTTCCCTCTTCATGTTCAAATTGCAGGGAAACTTTTGGAATTCTGACTTTAATCATGGAATCCACCGGAGAAGACAACCTTCCGGCTGTAACTCTTGCCTTTACCTCTACCAGATATTCATTTTCATAGTTAATATCTTTGCTGGCAGTAAAGACACCCTGTGAATTTACACTGATTCTGTTGCCCAAACCTGCATCATCCGTAATACTCCACTGAATATTCAGCTCAGATGCCGCCAAATTCTCTCCCACCAGATTGGTTACCAATTCTGTACTTCCGCCTCTGTCCACCACTGCGGAACCGGAACTCTCTGTAAGAGAGGTGTTTTGTACTGTAAAAGTAAAATCTCCGAATTTGCTGGAATCATAGCGGGAAGTTGCCCGAACGGTATATGTTTTCCCCTTGGCCTCTGCTCCAAGACCAAAAAGACCGGAATCCGAATACAACTGGATTCCTCGATTGTAACCTACCACCGAGAATTCAACTGCTTTCATATTCTCAGGCAATGGAACACCGCCGGCTGCATTGACTTCCGCCTTGAGCTGAAGCATGGTTCCGGCATAGATAATTTCATGACCCTCACTGTCCACAGAAACATTTGGTGCTGTCACGCTAATGCTGTCCAAACTTATAATTTGTAAAGATGCTGTGCCTACAATCTCTGTGCCTGCTGCCTTTGCCTGTACGGTAATCGTACCGCCGCCACCACCGGGAATGCTGATGTCTCCTGTGTTCTCGTCAATAGTTGCACCCAGGGTTTGACCTACCAGAGACCAGGTTACCAACTGGGAAGGATAACCGATACCCTTAACTCTGGCGTTAAACTTATAGCTTGTTGAAGTCCCTGAACCACTTGGTGCTATCACTGTGGCATTGTCCGGAGATAACACTACTTCTCTTGCTTCCACCTGACGTGCATCCCCTGCATCCACATATAACTGATCTTGCGAACTTACATTCGTAGTAATGTTATTGCGGAAAGAAATCGTCTTGTTGGAATTGGCTGTCCTTCCTGTTTTATCCATCATTTCTAACTCTACATCTGCCTTAGGCAGATCCCCTGCTATGGTATTTAATACCACCTTAAACTTATACACATTCTTAGCCAGAACTTCGTTTAAGGATAAATTTGTGGCATCTTTTGTATCACTGGTACTGGAAGTATCATAGAATATTTTGTTATCATGATCTGTGTTTGTTCCCTCCACCCAGAAAATATATTCCTTATCACTATTATTCATAATAGTAAGAATATGATAGTTTCCACTGTCGCTAAAAGTGGCTCCCAACTGTGCATCAATAATACGATTTTCTATGTTATTTAATGTAAGCTGTGCCTGTTCCTGCATCTCAATCTGATTATTTGATCGGCCAAACAGTTTTGTTCCTGCTACCATAAATGCCATAACCGTTGCAAGAACAATACTGATAATGGCAACTGCAATAATAACCTCTACAAGAGACATACCTTTATTATTTTTCAATTTTTGTAAAGATTTCATAAATTGCTCCCTCCATTTCCTAATTGCCCATGGATACTTCTGTCTTGCCTGTAACCTTGCTAATAGTAATACACGGACATGGCGAAGAATCATCAAACGTACCTGCATTGGTTATTTCAATGGCTGTTACATAGTTTCCTGAAGCATCTGCCTGTAATCCTCCTGTGGAACGTTCAAAGTATATCTCCAATGGATTGGAGGAATCAACAAATTTTACATTACCGGCTGTGTCTTTGTATCTAATTTTCATTTTACTGTTGGCTACCATTTCTTTTGACAGATTCGCAATTCCCTTATACTGCACATAGTAACCATCTGTGTCATAAACAAGCTTCATACCGATATCATCACCGCCTGCTGATTTCGAAATGGTATAACTCTGAGTCTTAATCAAAGCACTATTAATCTTCTTCAAACACCCTTTCACATTCGTCTTATACAAATACCCGAACCCAACTATTGAAGCACTGGTAAGCACCGTCAATATGGCAATCACAATAATCAATTCAATTAAGGAAAAGCCTTTATTGTTCTTCATATACCTCACTCCTTTACTCCTTGGTCCAGTTTTCATAGCTGACTAAGTCTTCGATTACAATATCTCCGGTACTTGTGCCTGCATCTTTGTTGGTGGTAATACCTACGGAAGCATTAAACAGATCCTTTGGTGCATAAGAAAGTTTAGCACCACTTGGATTTGTAGCATCCGTAAAATCATTGGCGATATTCAATACATGGCGAACCATATCTCTGTCATGATTGATATCAATATCGGAACCGTCTCCATGGGCATCAAATTCAATCGTTATCGTCCCCCCGGAGACAATGGTACCTTTAAAAGCCTTCTCAATATGTACATCACCGGAAGCAATAATCAGAGATGTGGTAAGAGGTGTATCATTCCCCACCGTATAATCACCATCTTTTACAACTGCCTTCACACCTTCCGTGTCATTTTTAAACCACACTTCATGAGCATAACCATTCACAGATGCCTCAGGACTATTCACGATGGCCTGAAAGACGGTCGGATTAATCAGATTATCAAAAATACCTCTTGGATTCATATATACCACATCGCCATTGGAATCCAACAGCACATCACCACTGCCATCCACCTGTGTCTCAAATACATTCTTGTATTCTGTGGAAGTATCTGTAATATCGGTTCCCTGCTTCACAAGCTTGGTGGTCAATCCTTTAAAGACATTCTTATAGGTGCTTACTTCCGTGGCATACACTGCACCTGCCGTCTCATCTGCTGTCTTTGTCTCATTGATTAACTCATACTTATACTGTACTTCGCCATCTTTTATAATCACATTGCCATCCTCATCTGTCTGTTCCACTTTATGCAACATATTTCCTGCAATATTCAGGCGCTCTATGTTTTCAATGTTCAAATCATCCACATAAATATCAAGATACTTTCTGATGTTCTCTTCATTTTCGGAAAAATAATCTTTGAAAAATTCTGCCGCTTTATCCTGCAATGCCGTGCCGTCGCTGCCTGTAAAGGAGACATAATAATATATCAGTGTATCACCGGCACTTGTTCCATTGGGAATCGTCACATACTTGGTCTGGAATCCGGCATGATACTTTGTAGCATAATCTATGCCGCTCTTGCTCATTTTCGTATAGTCTACTTCCATTTTGTTGGAAGATGGCACATTGTTATATGCTGACTGCCACTTGGAGTATAAGACCGGATTGGTACCTAATACACACTCACCGTCCACATAACCTATGCATTCCGGCGGAACCAGATAGGCAATCTGAGAGGACTTGGCAGTCAGCGATTCTCCCAAGGCAACGGAAGCATCTGTCACATCACGCTCCTTATTTACACCGATATAAGCATTGCCTGGCAAAAACAAACGATCCATGGAGGAGATATCCACTTTGGATTTGGTGCCGTTGATGAGAATAGCACTGCTGTTTTCCGCCCCTGTCTTGGAATCACCAAAGCCCAGATATTTTCCTTTGACATTGAGGGTATTGCTGGTACCCTGCAGTGTGGTATCATCCTGAACATAAGCACTGCCCAGCAGATTCAAGGTACTTGGCCTGCTGTCTGCCTGACCTCCTGCTAAAAGCGTTCCCCCTGCCCAAAGAGTAGTCTTATCATCCATGGTGATGGAAGCTCCGTCCGAAACCTTTACTAAATTTGAAGTGATAACCGCAGGTGCCTCTTTAAAGTACATGATGGAATTGCCCTTTGCCTCAATTCCTAATCTTCCACCGTATACACTGCCTGAAATGGTAGATTTGTAATTATTGTGAATCGTAAGTCTGTTGGCAGCAATCAGACTATAACTTATAATCTCAGGAATCTCAAAATTGGATTCGAAAGACACATTGGGAATCTCAACACGAAGATCTGTTTTAATAATAGAAACATATCCCTTCACATCCCGATATCGTACCTTAATGTTGCGGAGAACCACAGCAGAATTATAAGCTACCATCTCATTCTTATCAGCACCACCGTCAATGGTAATCTCTGCTCCCAAAAAACCATTAAAGCTTTCTCCAGCCGCCTCGTTGACCACAGACACACTCTTTACATAACTTTTCAATTTATCCAGATTGTAATGTTGATCGTTTCCGGACTGATAAGAATTACGGATACTCTTTACGTATCTGCTCTTAAAGGCATCTGTTCTTGCACTGGAATCCCCGGAATACTTCTCATAGGACTGAATCACATCCATATAGGCAGTATCCACCGCCGCTGATGCCTCCGCCTGAATACCTGTCTTGATCTCCTCTAAGACAGTTTCGGCAGAGTAAAAGTTATCCTTAGACTGTCTGTCATTGGACTTCATATAAAAGTTGGCCACACACATATAACATATGGTTGTCACCAATACTCCCATCAATGCCATAACCACAATGACAAATACAATGGAAGAACCATTATTATTCAATTTTCTCTTGACTTTTCTTCTCTTCTTATTCATATTCATAAAACTCACACTACTTTCTACTAAGGTGGTAACAGTTCAGCCCACGCCATTCGCAAAACGCACCTACGGTGCTTCCTCGTTACCTAAGGTGTTGATGTTTACTGCAGTTTGCTGGACAAAGTGGCAACTGCAGAACCGTTTGTAAATCCTGAGTCGTAGGAACCCTTAGGCCAGATTTCCACTGTTTTGGTAAACATTCTCTCTTTTCCCTGACTGGTACCTGTGATTCTGGATACAGAATTATAAAAGTCGCTTCCCATCTTCGTTGTCTCCATATGGGAATATGTATTGCTAAAAATCAAATTACACTGTGTGGGTACCTGAACATTGCGGTGGGAATAATCACTGGCATACAGCAGGTCATGTAAATTATACCCTAAGTTTGTGCGAATCTTTGTAGCCTGACTTCCGTCTGTGGTTGCACACTCACTTCTCAACTCCATGCGATACTGTTCTTCTTTATTCTTCATAGTGGCTTCTTCCTCGTCATTCTGCTTTACCAGGAAAAGTTCCACATCATGGTTCTCATTATTTTCAATGATAATTTTATCTGTAGCAGAAGCCTTTGTAATATTCGAATTGTAATTGGGGGTATACAATACATACAAATCTCTCAAACTCTGGGTATTATCTGCCTGATTGTCAAATATGGTAATCTCATCCCCCACTGCTGTGGTGATGGCTCCCTCTGCCACATATACAGATGGTACCTCCCATACTGTAGTAATCGCAGCCTTGGTGTAAGGATAGTCTGTTCCACCGGCAAGTATCTTATGCTCAGTGGTGATCTTGATTGTCATAGTACGAGTGCCTACACGCTTCACATCTGTAAGTGTAAGATTCTGTCCCATTGCCATGGTATCATCTACAATTTTCTGTGCAATTTTATTATCATCATAGTCTGTATACAAGTACAAGCCGTCTCGCTTTTCATCATAATTGCTGAGATCTACATATTCTACTTCATTATATCCCTGTTCTGCTGCTCCTGCACCATTGTAGTAATCTCTCGCATCTAAGGTAACTCTCACATCATATTTTTTCCCATCGTACTCCACATCTTTGATTCCAAAATAATATACATTAGATGAATTCTTATTAAACTCATATGAATATGTACCATCTGCATTCAAAGTAGATGTAACACAAGAAGGCAAAGACACACCCCCGGATGCAGATAATATTTCCATATGGTCACCAGCGGAAGGCATAGTAAGAAAATCCATGGGGGCTGATGTTCCTCCAAGACTGATTGCCAATTCTTCCAAAGACATTCCTGAAATACTTTCCATAATTCCCTGTGCCACCCCTGTGGTATTCTGCAGTTCATCCGAACGTCTATTTACCTTCATACTGGTTACTATGCCTGTAAGAATCGGTGCCACAATCACCGCTATAATGGCTACCGTAATCAGCACTTCTATCAAGGTAAAACCTTTGTTATTAATTTTTGCTTTTTTTCTCCTATTCATAGCTTACCTCCCATTGGGTTAAGTCTCTTTGTAACTTTACCCAAAGCAGCCTGTGCTTTGGGTAAAGTAAATAACTAACGAACGGAACGGAACGGGTTACTGGTGCCAACCGATACACCATTAACATCCGGATATTCATATATTTCTTCTGTTCCGGTTAAGTAATAGTAATTAGACAACATGGAACCAGACAAGATGCCGTTTTCTTCATTATATGTAATAGATACTTCTTCAATACTCTTTCTGTCCTCATGATCTGTCACAGCTTTTACCAGCTGTTTCAGAGATAAGTAATTCGCCTCATAGGTGGTAGTTATCGGCACATACCAAAGCTGACAGGAAGCATAACCAGTCCCTGTGCTCAAGGCAGCACCATTCACCGCACTTTCCGCATCTGTGGTTTCCCCTTCTGCTGCCACCACCGGTGTGACAGGTGCATTCAGCATTTCATCTACGGAAATCTGTTCTACCGCCGGATATGCCAATTCATAAGCCACAGCGGCAGGCATACCCAAAGAACTTACATAATACTCATTTAAGCCGTTCTCTAAACCGTCAACAAAAAGAATATCATTTTCTTCTTCCATGCCAACCGGAAACAGTGTCTTGATCTCTGCATTCTTTTCTTTGAATGTTTCCGTATCTGCCAAATACTGTTCTCTGTTCTTATCCAATTCCTTTAATTTAGCAATTACATTTTCCAAAGAAACATTTTGTGCTTCGATTGCCGTTGTTTTATCCTGCAGTTTTAAGAAAACGAAGTAATACATTGCAAATGCAAACAAAAGACCGCATATCATTAATATTAAATTTCTATCTCTCTTTGATATTTTCATTTTGCTCTCCCCCTATTCTTCATTTCCTGCATTGTTATCATTATCTGTATTTTGATTTTCTGTATCAGCAGCATTTCCATTAGCATCAGCCTGTTCCTGTTCTGCTGCATTATCTGCGGTATCTGCCTGTTCCTGCTCTGCTGCATTATCTGCCTGTTCCTGCTCTGCTGTATTATCTGCAGCCTGGGTGGGCTCTGAGGTATTGGTATTATTCTCCTGCTGTGAAGCGGCTGATGTGTCTGTTGCTTCTGCATCGTCCTCTATGGCATCATATTCCATCTGCTCTTTTTCTTTGTATGTGCCCTGCAGGGTAAAAGTCACTTCTCTGACACCGCTTTCTGCTTTGGTATCTGCCAGGGCTGTCACCTCCACATCTGCCACACTGTTAAAGGTTCTAAACTGAGAAACAATCTTAGCTGCTTCTTTCTTATTATTTACAGTAAATCCAATGGTAAAGCCATCTCTGTTAGAAGTAAATGCTGTTATCTTTGTGGCAGAAGGCATTTTCTTCTCCATCTCTTCAATAAATTCAACTAAATCCTTGTTATGTGTCCATGTATATTCTTCCATGGAGGTTAAATATTCATTTTCTCCCTTCACCTGATTATACTCATTATATATCGGTTCAATGGAGCGAAGCTGTTCAATAATTACCTTGTCATGTTCGTTGGTACGCTTTGCAATTTCATAAGGAAGTACAGAACTTACAATCAACACCACAGAAACCGCCATGCTGACTGCAAATACAATCACTGGAATCACATTTTTGTCCACACCGGCTACGGTAGTACTCTTTTTCTTTTTAATTTCATAGAGATTGATGGGAGCCATTGCGGCACCGATGTTTTCGATATATTCACCAAAGGTGCTGTCTCGAAAGAACTTATCAATATGTAAACCGGAAATCTTAGATAATACTGTTACCTTGCTTCCAATGGAATTTGTCATCAACTTAGATAAGCCCGCAAACTCTGCACCGGCACCCGTTAAATGAATCTTTACAATGGGTGTTTTTGGATATCTTGAATTATAGAAATCCAACATACGGATTGTCTGACTGATGAGAGGTTCAAAGGATTCTGTAACCACCGTTTTGGCTTCTAACAGTTCCTTGCTGACATCCTTATTGTCCTCCACATATTCTTCCTCTTCATCCTCCATATCTGAGAACTGATCCTGAAGGCTTAAGCGAATACAAGTTTTTCTTCTTGCCAAAGTAATTGCCTGCTCATAGGAAAGCTTTGGCCCAAAGGCTCTGTTATTCTGAATCTCTGTAATGGCATCATCCACACCATAAGGTATGGTTCTGCTCAACAATACCGAGTCATTCTCAATTACCATCATTAAACTGGTCTTCTCGCCAACCTTCATAACAAGATTAGCACCGGCACCACACTCTGCCTTTGCCACCTGATACACACTGTTTCCGGCATAGTCAACTGCCACGATTTCCAAATCACAAAGTTCAGCTAATTGTGTATATCCGTCAAACAAAGTTCTGGGAGCAGCTAATACCTGTATCTTGTATCTCTTGCCCTGTTCATCTTCCTCTGTACCTAAAATATTATGAGAAATCTGATAATTTGCCAAGTCAATGGGAAAATAATCTGCGGAATTAGCAGCCACCATGGCACCAATTCGATTTGCCTTTACAAAAGGCAGCTTTACTTCTCTTGTTGCAATTTTCGTAGACTGCACACTGAATACCACATATTTGGTACGCATATTCTTGTCAATAATCATATTGCGCAGGCTGCTGGCAAAGTTCTTGATATCACCCTGAAGCACACCATCAGAAATCACATTTTCCGGTGTCTGCATAGAAAAGCTTTGATAAATTCTCGGGTTCTTAGAACGATAGTCCATGAGACATACTCTTGTCATGGTTTCGCCTATTTTGATACTTAATACTTTAGAAATCATATTATCTCTCCCTACTTTGATTAATATCTATGGTAAAAACAGTAGTTCTGTTTCACATTTCGTCTTTATAAACAAATCGTTTCCTGTTTCTATATTATTTTATTGGTTCTATATTTCTTCTGTTCCTATATTTCTCTAATGCTCCTAATTAAAGCAATCTCTTTTTCAAATTATCTTATCTGTCATTTTCTAATCTGTAACTTTCCTATACCGTTTCAAATGTTATCGTCCCATGGCTGCGGACAGATACCATCCTATCAGACAGTCACCCCATAAAGCCGCCACAAAAATCCCTATGGCTAAATAAGGTCCAAAAGCCAATACATGTTCTGTCTTTGTAACTTTCATTCGTATCACATGGCACACAGATCCTATAATACAACCTAATAAAAATGCCAACAGAATTTTCTGCCAGCCCAGCAGCAATCCTGCTGCCGCCATCAGTTTTAAATCTCCGCCGCCAAAACCATTGACTGCCAAAATCACAACTGCCATAAATCCACTGACAACACAGGCACCTATCAGATAGGTAAGCCAATTCTGATGGTCGGTAATTACCCGAATCATTCCCAAAACAAATATAAATATATTGATTCCAAGGGGAATCTCCATCGTTCTAAAATCAATCACACTCAGCACAATCAGTGCAGATGCGAGAAAGCAATACAAAAAACTGCTTATCTGAAATCCATTAACCATGAACACCATCAGATACAATATCCCATTGGCGGCTTCCACCAATGGATACTGTACTGCTATGGGTGTTTTGCACTTCCGGCACTTACCGCCCAGGCAAAGGTAGCTGAAAACCGGCACTAAATCGTACCATTTCAGCTGATATCCGCACTGCATGCAGTGGGACCGTTCCTTTGCGATACTCTTGCCTTCCGGGATTCTGTAAATGCATACATTCAGAAAACTGCCAAAGACAAGACCATATACTAGAATAATCATATAAAGTATAACTTCCGGGCTGGTCATAGGGGTTCGTCCTTTCGTGCTCTTAACTGCTGCCGGTGCTGTTGCCGGCATTTACATATGTAATATTGCATGTGGGTCTGGTGGTATTAGAAAACACCACCTGAATCTGGCTGTAACTCTTGCTCACCAGACGGTTCTTGGCATAATTCACACCCAGCACCTGTTTCAGACAGGCATCTAAATGGGCAGGGTTACAACCAACTCCAGTCCCCGACACTGCAATATCCGCATTTGGGGTAATTGTAATCGTATATTGTCCTTGTTCTAATTTTTCGTCTTCATCACTCAAAATCGTTTCACAGCTTCTGCGTATCTCATCCGCAAGTTCTTCATCTTGTACAACACGAGATTTTTCCACATATTTTAAATATTGTGGTGCAAGAACGGAAATCAATACTGCCATGATTGTTATTACAATAATCAATTCAACTAATGAAAATCCAAAATTATTCTTCTTAGACATTACATTGCTCCTTATGCTTCAAATAATCTTTTCCTAGTCATTTATCTCTCATAGTTGTTTGTAGGATCTGTTACCGAAACAGTCGGAACCTTAATGTTAGCATTATTAGGATCTGCTGTAAATGCAACAGAAATTACAACTGTTTGACCATTATACGTTTTAGATTTCAAATTGCAAGAACTAAGTGCAATCGCATTGCCCACCTCTGTAGGGGCAGCGGTATCAGTACCACCCACAGTTGCACCTGCTGTACCACCCTGAATAGTAATTGTAAAATCGTCAGCAATTTTGGTGTC
This sequence comes from uncultured Lachnospiraceae bacterium, assembly GCA_947174015.1. Lineage (GTDB taxonomy): Bacteria > Bacillota > Clostridia > Lachnospirales > Lachnospiraceae > RUG11237. Next base: position 30,155 of record CAMWHJ010000004.1, read on the forward strand.
CGGATCAGATGCACATGTTTCAGCTGCCTTTACAAGATTGTCAATCGTATCCAAATCTGCAGAAACTCTTGACTTTTCCACATACTTCAAATACTGTGGTGCCAACACACCAATCAACACTGCCATAATAGCAATTACGATAATAAGTTCCACCAGTGAAAAACCTTTGTTGTTTGATAATCTTTTCTTCATATCCATTCTCTCCTTTTTTATTATAAGTTTTTATTTATAGCAGTCCGTTCCCCTATTAACGGATTGTTATCACATATGATAAATTAACACAATTGTTCAGAGCCCACCTCAAAACACTTCGTGTTTTGAGGTGTTTTGCTCTCGCCAAATAAATTATCCTGTAAACATGCCCTTGCATGCAAACATATATCGCATGTTTCGGTCAATTTGCCTGGCTCTGAACATTTACAAGTTATCCAAGCCTTCGTACATGCTCAGCATTGGTGCAAGTACAGCACCGATAATACCAATTACTATGACAGCCAGTATAATAATAATCATTGGTTCCAAAGCTGCCATCATGGAAGCGGTTGCATTCTCCACTTCCTCTTCATAGTAATCCGCCAGTTTGCTCAGCATTTCTTCCATGCTTCCGGATTCCTCGCCGATACGTGCCATATGGTATACCATCGGTGGGAACATTCCACACTCTTTCAGGGGCACCGATAAGGGCACACCAGATATAATGGATTCTTTTGCCTGTAATAAGGCTTCTCTATAATAGTAATTGCTCATGGTTCCGGCAGTGATATCCACTGCTTCCACCAAAGAAATACCTGCCGCAATCATGGTAGACAGCGTTCTTGACAGATTTGCAGCAGACTGTTTTACAATCAAACTGCCAATCAAGGGCAGCTTCAGTGCAATTTTCGCCACAATGCCCTCGCCTCTTGGTGTAGACTTAAACCATTTAAAACCAAACACCAGCAGTGCGATTACTGCAATTAATATAAACCAGTACTGTTTCATAAAATCGCTGGCATTCATAACAAACACTGTAATTCCCGGCATCTCCACATCCATATCTACAAACATTTCCGCAAAAGATGGCACTACCACATTCAGCAGTACAATAACTACCGCCACCGCCACAATACATACGATAATCGGATAGATACTGGCTTTCTTAATCAAGCCTCTGATTTTTGCCTGACGCTCAAACTGTACCGCCAGTCGTTCATAGGCAACATCGAGACTACCCGATGCCTCACCCGCTGACGTCATCTTAATCATCAGGGTAGGGAATACCCCTTCCATCTCCAGAGAATCTGCCAGTGTTTCACCTTTTTCCACATTCACACGCACATTTGTCAATGTCTTACTGAAAAACTTATTCTCTGTTGCCTCAGAAAGCATTTTCAGTGTCTCCACAATGGTAACACCTGCTCTCTGTAAGCTCACAAACTGTCGACAGAACAAACACAAATCTCTTATATTAATCTTCTGCCCAATATTAAGGTCAATATCCTTTTGAAGCATTCCCGCTTCACTGATTTCCGTCAGATACAAGTCTCTGCTCTGCAATTCTTTCTTCGCTTTTTCCAGATTATCTGACTCAACTTTTCCTCGAATCTCTTTTCCATTCTTAGATATCGCTCGATACGTAAATTCTGCCATAATCCCCCTCCTTAAGAATCAAATGAAACTCGGATCGCTTCCGACATAGATGTAATGCCCTGCATTGCATATTCTGAAGCTCTCATTCTCAATGTTTTCATTCCATCCTTCAGTGCAACATTTTTTATTTCTTCCGCATCTGCCTGATGAGCAATGGCTCTTTTGACATCCGGAGTTACTTCCATAATCTCATATACACCAATTCGTCCTTTGTAGCCTGTACCATCACATTTGTCACAGCCGCATGGTTTAAACAATTTCAGACTTTGGTTCACATCCACGCCCAACATCTCTTTATCTTCTATGGGTGCTTCATATTCCTGTTTGCAATCCGGACAAAGTCTTCGCACCAAACGCTGTGCAATAATACCCACCACCGAATCGGCAATCAGATAAGATTCAATTCCCATATCCGCCAGACGAGTGACCGTAGATGCAGCACTGTTGGTATGCAGCGTGGATACCACCAAGTGACCTGTAATAGAAGCCTGTACCGCAATACCGGCTGTCTCACCATCTCGAATTTCTCCAATCATAATGATATCCGGGTCCTGTCGCAGAATCGAACGCAATGCCGAAGCAAAGGTCAGATTCGCCTTTGGATTCACCTGAACCTGATTGATACCATCAATATTTGCTTCCACCGGGTCTTCTACCGTGATGATATTTACATCTTCTTTATTCAGCTCGCTTAATGCTGTATAAAGGGTTGTGGATTTACCACTACCGGTAGGTCCTGTCACCAACAGGATACCGTGAGGATTCTGCAATATATGGTCAAATTTCTTCAATTCTTCATCATCAAAGCCTAAGCGTTTCTTTTCCAGTGTCAATGCATTCTTGGAGGTAAGACGCATAACTACTTTTTCACCGTATACCGTAGGTAAGATAGATACACGAATATCATACTCCTGCCTGTCTACTATCTGCGTAATACGTCCATCCTGAGGTTTACGTTTTTCAGAAATATCCATTCCGCCAATAATCTTAATTCTGGCTACAATGGCAGAAAGAAGTTTCTGAGAATATGTCATTCTTTCGTACAATGCACCGTCAATACGATAACGGATACGAACCTGACGCTCCATAGGTTCAATATGTATATCAGAGGTTCTCTGGCGAACCGCCTGTTCTATCATAGCCTTTACCAACTGTACAATAGGAGAATTGTTTACATCCTCATTGTACATTTCTTCGCTTTCTTCCAGCTTGGCTTCTTTCTCTTTGGCATATTCATTGACAGCAGAATATACTTCTTTTTGTCCAAAATATTTATCCAAAGTCATATTTAAGCTTCGTCTGGTCGTGATAACTGCTTCCACCTGAAGATTGGTAATCATACTGACATCATCGATTGCTTCCATATCTAACGGATCAACCATCGCCACTCGCAAAACATTCGGATTGTCCTCCGCAAATTCAAAAGGAATCATCCCATGTTTCTGTAAAACATTACCGGGAACCAACTCCAAAATCCTATCCTCAATTTTAGCATTTGACAAATCCACATAAGACAGATGTAACTGTTCACCTAAGGTTTTCACCATGGTCTCTTCACTGACAATATTATTGTCTACTAAGACCTCACCCAGTTTTCCGCCTGTCTTTTGCTGAATTTCCAAGCCTTTTTGAAGTTGTTCTTCGGTAATAACATGCTGAGCAATCAATAAATCACCCAACCGAACTCTTCGTCTTCTTATTGCCATGATATACAACACGCCCTTCCACGCATTACTAAATTCTATAGCTATATTAACATTTTCTTAATTCTTTATCAACCTTTTTTCACACTTTTACCACATCTTTATGAATTTCTACAATTTTTTCAATGCATTTTTAGTTATTTTTACCTGTTTTAACTTGAAAATTAGGTATTTCTTACCATATTTTCCCCAATTCCGCACTGCATTTTTCGATAATAATCTCGTTTTTTTTGATTTCTTCACAGCTTTTTTGAGCTATTTCGTTCATTTCTGACACATCATATTCCATTGCATATATGTATAATAGGAACAAACTTGCTGCTATCAAAAGCCGAATTATTAGTGATATGTGCTGAATTTTCTTTTCCGTCAAATCTTGACTTACTTTTGTCGTTTTTTCGGGGGAACGGTATAAAGAAGGGCTTCCTTGATTACCAAAGGAAGCCCTTGCCTGCATTAATTTCTCTCTTCTCGCTTCCATATACTCCTCTTTTACATTCTTTGATTGATATATTATATGGAAGTTTCTTTACTTTCATGACTATTTTTTTACTTAACTGTGTCTTTTTTGTATCCTGTCTGTATCCTATCTGTATCTTTTTTGTTTCTTGTCTGTATCTGAATTGTATCTTTTTTATGTATTTCAGACAGTTTTTCTGTATTTACACCATATTTCTGTGCTTTTCAAGTACCTTTCTTTTGAATCAATAAAGCCGAACAGTTACTGTATTTTTGCATTTAAGCAAAATATTTCTCTTTGATAATTTCTACGGGCATATCCCGTCCCGTCCAAATCTTGAAAGCTTCCGCTCCCTGATACAATAGCATGTACAAACCGTTAAAAGCAGCACACCCAGATTCTTTTGCCATCTGAATGAGCCTTGTCTCTCTTGGATTATAAATAACATCTGATACAATTAACCCCTCATGAAAAAAGGATTTATCCTTGATAATGCAGGCATCTGTCTTAGGAGCCATACCTACAGAAGTAGCATTGGTGAGAATATGACTGTCATCAATGCTCTGCTTTAATAAAGTTTCGTCTTCAAAATCATAAAGGCTTGCTTTACATTTTGTATTTCTATTGATGCTGTCTACCATTTTCTGTGCACGTTCAAAGAACTGGTCACGGATACTGAACACATTAATCTCCGCCACTCCATCCAATGCCGCCTGTACGCAAACTGCTGTTGCAGCACCGCCGGCACCCAGCAAAGTCATTTTCTTCCCTATGATATCATGACCGGCATCCTTTACTGCCTGCATATAGCCAATACCATCCGTGTTGTAACCGGTTAATTTTCCGTTTTCATTCAGCACCGTATTCACTGCACCTATCATTTTAGCCGCCGGAGACAGTTCATCTGCCAGCTCACACATTAAATTTTTATCCGGCATGGTACAGTTAAATCCTTTCACACCCATGGCTTTCATACCTTCTACGGCGGTTTTTAAATTATCTGTTCCCACATCAAAGCACAGATATACATAATCCAAATCCAACTGGCGAAAACTCTCGTTGTGCATCATGGGGGAAATGCTATGTGCCACCGGACTGCCCAGCAGACCGGTTAATATGGTATGTCCTGTGATCTCTTTCATTTTCTTACTTCCTTTCTCGAAACGAAGAAAAGGCCATGATATCCAAAGTGTAATGTTTTGGAAATCACAGCCGCTACTTTCCTTGTATTATACTCTGGAAAGGTATTCTCCTGTTCTTGTATCAATTTTAATTATATCATTCTGGTTTACGAACAATGGTACATATACGGTCGCTCCGGTCTCTACCGTGGCAGGCTTTGTGGCACCTGTTGCTGTATCTCCCTTTACGCCCGGCTCTGTCTCGGTAATTTCCAGTTCCACAAATAATGGCGGTTCAATGGCAAATACATTACCGTTATGAGAACAGATTTTTACCATTTCATTTTCTTTTACAAACTTTAATGCATCACCTACTGTGTCGCTTGCCAATGCAATCTGATCGTATGTCTCCATATTCATGAAGTTATATAAATCACCATCCGCATATAAATACTGCATTTCTACTCTATCAATACGAGCCTGTGGGAACTTTTCTGTCGGGCGGAAAGTCTTTTCCACTACACCGCCGTTGATAATGTTCTTAAGTTTTGTGCGGACGAAAGCTGCACCCTTGCCAGGCTTTACATGCTGGAATTCAATAATCTGATAGATATTTCCTTCGATTTCTAATGTTACGCCGTTTCTAAAATCTCCTGCTGAAACCATTCTATTTCCTCCTTAATTGCATCGAGCCATTGGTCTTGAACGGCTCATAAACTCTTTTTTATTTTATACCATATTGAATATTTTTTCAACTACTTTTTTACCATATTCTGTCTCGATTCTATGACAGCGTTACTATTCACAGCGTGGCACTTTGTGCTTGCTACAAAGTACGTAAGAATAAGTAGTGGCAGAGAAGAATCCAGCCTGAAGTTATGGAACGGTTACAAATTTTCTACATAAGCAAGCCATTACACACACTATTGCTGAGGACAAATACGCAGAAAAATAGTACATAAAATACATTGCAGGTGCTGTAAGCATGACTATAAAACATTTTCCTAAAATAAACATTATAACAAATGGAAACACCATTCTCTTATTGACAAGTTCTAAAATTCCAACAACAATGAGCAATACCAAAAACGGAACAGCATTTTGAAAAAATAATTCCAAAGCAGATGTGGAATATTCATAATCTGTAATCTTTTTTCCTTCCAAAAAACTGATAATATGTTTTCTAACTTCTACATTCAAAGGCTGATTCCACAAATACCTCCTTTGAAAATCTTTATACCAGTATGCCATTTCCTCGCCGGAATATTCACCAATATCTTCATCATATAAATGAGCTGCGGACTTCAGACATGTGACTATTCTGAAACCAAAACCATTCGTTTTTAGAAAATATTGAAACCTTTGCTGCAAAAATAAATCCCAATTTTCAAAAACCAGCCTGACATAGAGCTTTTTGATGACCATTAAATTTTCTGGTGAAAGATTTCGCAGTCCTCCCTGCCAAAAAGCTCCGATCCCTCCATAAGCATCAATAGCATCCAAGGAAATAACTTCATTAATAAATTTTAAATCCTCCTCTTTTGTATCCGATTTAAAATCTTCCACAATTAATTGTGCCAAAGGCTCCACCATACCAGAAAAAGCATATCTGTCTTTATCCGATATGCAATATCCTTCTTGTGTCACAAGTTCCTGCTGCCGTAAACCATTATTTTGAATTGTCATAATGGTTCCCATAAGCAATCCGGTCAAGCATAAAAATACAATATTCTTTTTTAAATTCATGTTCTTCCAGATGAAACATGCCGCTGGAAGTGCCGCCACATAGATAATATTCTCCGGACGCCAGCTGGCTGCTATCGCTGCTATTACAGCCAGCTTACACATTTTCTCCATAGAATATTTCTTTTTCTCCAAACCACAGAATATAATCTGAAATAAAATCCACAATTCCAAATAACTGCACAAAGAAGCTCGAATAGGGGATAAATTATTATCCAAAATTGTGGGCAAAAACAATGAAAAATATAAAAAATAAGCATATCTGCCTTTTTTTACTTTTTCAAAACAACCATAACTTCTATACACAATATCTCCCACTATAATGGATATAATAAATACTTGAACCACAACAATAATCCCTGGAACCGGGCATAATTGCAGACAAAGCATGTAAAACATACTAGTGATCCAATGTTGCCAAAAATATAATTTTCCTTGCTGCAAAGCTCTTAATACATACATTTCATCACTTCGCCATACACCTGGCCAAGTTAATATAAGCAATATCAGCATAGGAATGAAATATATCAACACACATTTCAGCATATGCTGTTTTTCTTTATTCCATGTTTTTAATAGAATTTCATTCCATCCAAGGAACAGCAAGAAAAAGAAAACTATTTTTCCCAACCAATACCATGCTTTTTCTACTGGAATTTTCCCATTTTCATAAAATTGCATATCATTCCAAAAGCTGAAGAAAAATCCCACAATGACCAGTAAAGCAGTAATAATCCACCGCTTATTTTTAGAATCGAAATCTATACTTGAAATATGAAATCTCTTTGTCCCATTAACCTTTATTTTCAAAATTGCCACCCCTATCCAAATTGCTGTATACCATTGTAATTGTTTTGCAATTTTACAAACCGCACAATCACTATTTTGCATTTTTTTCATTCATAGGCGGCTCAGGTATCTCTTCTAATCCCATTTCCTCCAATAAATCTGAACGAACATAAATATGTACTCTTAGCCGATTCAAGCAGGCACCTTTCCATAAGCAGCCTGTTTTATCAAAATAAACAAGTGAATAACGCACATTCTTTAATTCTTCCTTTGAAAATACCAATTCTATTGCCGGTTCCAAATACAGTACATCTGGTAATCCTGCTTCATGCCATTTTAAGAGGTTCTGTGCATTTTCCTGCTTTGTAGCTCTTTTATGCAGCAAATAACCGGAAAAGGCATCGTTTAACTCACAATTATAAAAGATATTTTCTTTAAAATAAGGGGAAACATTATCTGTATATACAAAAAAGTTCGTATCCATATCAATAATTTCCCCTGTTTTATCATCGGTCACTGTCTGCCAGCCTGTCATAATTTTATATTCATCCAGATGATTTTCTTTGATAAAAGCCGCCTCTTTTCTGCCTATGGAATAGTTTGTACAAACATCTGCCACGCTGGCAGAAACACTCCAATAGAGAGGAACTATAATTGCAGCTGACAATAGTAATATCAAAGCACTTCTAATTATCCTAAAATTCGGCAGTGACACTTTCGTTTGAAGTCTTTCCCATAAATCTCCCGGTTCCATTATGGTCCAAAACCAAAACAATACAATAAACAAAATAATCCCCATATGATGAGGATATATGTACACAACAGATGAAAATATGGTAAACATACCATACGGTATCAACACCAATGCAGTACTTCCTGTCTTCCATGCTGTATAAACAATTCCAATCAGGAGAATCATGCCAATCAATATGGAACAGCTCAATTCCCCCCAGCCCATTGCTATATCACACAGTGCACCATAAGCGTACGCTCCAAAATTATTTGTAATAAAGACATCTCCTATCATTCCAAACAGACCATATAACAGACGTTTTATAATTCCGGTGGTCTTTTCATAATTAACAAGATGGCTGGTAGCAACCGTGTCCTCTCTTGGAATTATCTCAATAATTAAAATCAATGCACATACCAGAAGAAAAAAAAGCCACCAGATTCTCTTGTCCTTTCGAAAGTTTTTCAAAAAATCAGTTAATTTCCTCTTATCCCACAGTTCCAATACCCAGCAGAAAGCAATCCCGCCTGCGATCACAATACCATATGCACTGGTAAGACACAAAAACAGCAAAAGCAGTACATATCTGCCCGGTTTCTCATTCCGTTTACTATAATTGACTGCCAATAGCACAAATGCTAAAAACATCATACAATATGGTCTGGAAAGCACACTGTACTGATAAAACAGAAAATAAGTGAAAGGAAGTAATAATTTTAATAATCTTGGAAAAGGTGCATATTTTAAAATTAAAATAACGGCTGTTCCTGTAAAAAAAAGACTGACTACCGTAAGTGAAAGTTCATACGGCATTCCTGACTTTGCGAACAGACTCAGCACCAAATGCCACAGCGGCGGATGTCCTTCATAATGGGGCACTTCCAAGAGCAATTCTTTCACAGAAGCACAGCGTGCAATCTGCCAGGCGGTTCCTTCATCACACCATGGTTCATGAAACACAGCTAAAACAAGATGAAGTATTCCGTAACACGCTGCTGCAAAATACTCTGGAATCTTTCCATGTATTTTTTCAACCCTTTCATTGCATATAATTACAAAATTTGCTGCTTTTTCTATTAAGTTCAAAAATTTTTTCGTCAAATATGACATTTCCTGTTTCTCATCTAACCTCATCATGTTCTCCCTCCTGTTGTGCACTATCAATCATTTCCCCATTTTCATTAGGATAAATCAATCTTTCATCTGTACCAAAAAGTTTTGATACAAAGCGAAAAAATTTTACGGTTGCAATTCCCTGCTCATTGATCACATAACCATCTTCTGTCTTTTCCACATTGCCGCTAACTATCTGTTCTTCAAAACGTTTATCAAAAGCGCCAAACTCATGGACGTACTTTGTATTAAAAATTTTTTCCATCTCTTCTACTGTGTAGCTTTTGGGGTTTTCCATCATATAACTTAATGTAAAAACAGAAACCGAACGTTCTACGGTTACCGGTATCAAAGTAAATAGAACCATATTAACAGAACAATACATGCAAAACAACAACAGTACATCTTTCTTTTCTATGGGAATTTTTCCAAAATGCTTTATTATGCACATAATTAGCATGGCAAGTACACCAGACAGTAGAATAAACACTATTCCCCGATACATAAGCACATGTATTTCTGCTAACAAAGCCGTATGAAACAACAGCACAAAACATATGCTGGAAATACCATAGCATAGTACATATACTCCTGCCAGTTTTAATGCTTTTTTAATACCATCTTTCGATTTCAAGAAAACTTCTCAGCTCCTTCTATTTCTCTCTATGATAAAAATACAGCACAATCCGCTCCAGATACCGTTTCAGCACAATTTGTATCTCCTCATGCTTCGCCACAGGCTTTACCAGATAGGAGGCAATACCTGTGCGGTTGGCACCATATATATCTGTAAATAACTGATCACCAATGAAAATGGTGGTATCCTTTTGGGTTCCCATCAGCTCCATGGCACGCTCATAGCCCTTTACCGATGGCTTTCCCGCCTTATGAATGTACTGCACATGGATATCTGCATTGAACATTTTTACCCGTTCTTCCTGGTTGTTGGACAAAAGACAGATGCCAAAGCCCATGGATTTCAAACGCTTGATCAACTGTTTGGTATTTTCTCCTGCCGGGGCATCATGCTCTGTCAGGGTATTGTCAATATCATATATTAAACCACGAAAACCCTGTTCATACAATCCTTCATAATCTATCACATATACATTTTCCGCTTCTTTGGTGGGATAGAATTTCTGAAATATCATTACGTCTCCTCTTCTAAGGGCGGAATCTTACGTTCAGCACTTTCTACAAATTTCTTTACTTCCATATTGGCTTTATTAATCGGTATATTGGTTCCGGCACCTCCTACACAGCCGCCGGGGCAGCCCATTCCTTCAATAAGACAGCCGTTCTTTTTGCCGGCTTTTGCCAATGCCAGCATTTTCCTGCAGTCACTTAAACCTTCTGCATGTTCTATCTGCACCTGGGTATCCGGATAATATTCCTTAATGCACTGCTCGATGGCACTGGCAACACCGCCTGCCACTGCATAGCCTCTTCCGGCGGAGGTTGCATCTTTGATTTCATCGCTTTCATCTGTCTCTAATTCGGATAATACAATTCCCTTTGCCTCAAACATTCCATCCAATTCCTCAAAGGTGATCACAAAATCAACTTCACTTCTCACCTTTTTACGAGATGCTTCCAGCTTCTTTGCCGCACACGGACCGATAAATACCACTTTCGCATCCGGATGCTTTTTCTTAATGTCTCTGGCAGTGGCAACCATAGGTGTTAATTCGTTCGAAATGCTGTCAATGGTCTCCGGAAAATATTTTCTGGCAAGCATGGACCAGGAAGGACAACAGGAAGTCAGCAAAAATGCAGGATCATTGGTTTCCTTTATATGGGCATAGTGTTTCGCCTCTGCCATGGCTCCCATATCCGCTCCGATTGCCACCTCATATATATGGCTGAAGCCCAACTGCCTTAACCCCTCCTTCACCTGTGCCGGGGTCACATCAGAGCCAAACTGCCCCACGAAAGCAGGCGCTATCTCTGCAATAATTTCACATCCTGATTGGATGGCACGAATCAACTGGAAGATTTGGGATTTATCGGCAATGGCCCCAAATGGACAATTTACCATGCACATGCCGCACTTTACACATTTCTCATCATCAATGCTGGCTCTTCCATATTCATCACTGGAAATGGCAGATACTCCGCATGCTGCTGCACAGGGACGTACCTGTCTGGAAATGGCATCGTAAGGACATACATTTTTGCATTTACCGCATTTTACGCACTTTTCCTGATCGATATAAGACTTTCCGTTGACAAAAGATATGGCATTTCTTGGACAGACCTTAGCACAGGGGTGAGCCGTACATGCCTTACACTGGTCTGTGACAACGTACATATTCTCTGCACAGGCATTGCAGGCGGATGGAATCACCTGCATCAGAGGCGGCTCATAATATTTCTCTGCAATATCGCTTTCATCTACGCCCTGTGTTGCATGTACCGGTTTATTTTCCGGACGCAGGGACAAGCCCATTGCCAGACGAAGCCTTTCTCTTGTCACTGCCCGCTCTCTATATATGTTTTCCCAAAATCTTGGGGTCTCAGAATCCGTCAATTTATATGGAAGTGCTTCCAAATCATCAATAATATTATCAGAATTGTAAGCAAGATTGGCTACTTCCCTAAAAATCTGTTTTCTCGTCTTTCGAACTTCTGTATCTAATCCTCTAAAGCTCATATTCTCTCCTCCAAATCAATATAGAAAGGGCATATATTTCACTATACTTTTAAGTAATTGTCCATTCTTTCAAAATTACTATTTTCGTAACTGTTTTGTACATTTACAGTTACCTATTTTCTTACTCTTAACACCCTTCTCATTTTCCGAAAAACACGTCCCGGCAAAGTTCTGCCAAGTCTGTGTCTTTGAATATTTTTTTTGATGCTGGTAGCCTTCACAGCCCTTACAAATCCCCCTTTAGGGTATATCTCTCTAAATTTATCATAATCCTTATGGCGGACAGGGGGGGCATTTAGCTGTTTATTGCCCTTCACTGCCTCTTCCAAAGGTCTTTCTTCTAAATGAAGCAGGCTTTTACAGAGATTGATTATATTTTGTCCTTTTGGTGTATTCACCAATATTTCTGAAATTCTGCCCTCATAGGGCTCTATCAGGGTAGTTCTGTCCAATCCCCAGAAATCTCCGATGGTAAGATCGGAAATTCTCTCCTTTCTGGCATATTTACAATGATAACAATTATCTCTGTATATTAAGCACTTTAAAAAACTTTCATAATACATATCTAAATAGTTTGCCTTCTGATAGCATGGTTCTTTGGCATCTTTTTCATAAAAACACATATCATAGTCATACTTTCCTCGAAAAGTAGCCCTCTCCAGCCAATTATCGGGACAAACCGACCTTGCATACTCTCTCAGGTATTTTGCTGGCGGAACTCCATGACATACCATATCCACCGTGATGAGATTTGTGTATTTTCTGCGGAGAAATCCCTGTAATCCGGCTATCTGGCAGGGTGTTCCCACATACAGAACCTGGCGCCCTCTGTCCAGTTGCTCCTTTGCCTGACGATAGGAATGGGCAGTATCTGCCTGCACATATTTGGATGACTTAAAGTCCTCTAAGCCTTCCTCCGTCTCTGTCATGTCAATGATACAGTTTAATTCCTGCATTTTGGTATACTTTGCTCCAAACACGACACCGCCCTTTGAAATTATGTATCTGCCCAGCCCCGTGGCAATTCCGCCAGAAGCACAGTCCTCTCTGTCACCTTGTTTTTTTGTCCAGGCTGCATAGCATTTCTGAGGAACCCTTGCCTCTTTTACTTTTTTTACATGACAGACATTTTTGCATAAGCCACATTCAATACACTTGTCATCCTGAACCTTTGGGATCGTTTTTCCATATTTATCCTGCCCCACTTCTATGGCATTCATGGGGCAAACTTCTTTACAGGCAAAACAGCCTGTACATTTTTCAAGTTTACATATTTCCATAAAATCCACCTTTCTCTCCCACATTAATACCCATCATAATTCTACCATTGAACAAAACATTTGTCATTAGTAAAATTTGAATTTTCCTAAAAATAAAACAAAAACCGCCTTTCGGCGGTTTTGTATTTATGCTGTCTGCTCAAACTGCGAGTTATAGAGATTGGCATAAAATCCATTCTTTTTCATGAGTTCTTGGTGATTTCCCTGTTCAATCACATCTCCATCCTTCAGCACAAGAATCAAATCTGCATCCCTGATGGTAGAAAGACGATGAGCAATCACAAAGCTGGTTCTGCCTTTCATAAGATTATCCATGGCTTTCTGAATACGCTCCTCTGTACGAGTATCTACCGAACTGGTTGCCTCATCTAAAATCAACAGCCTGTTGTCTGCCAAAATAGCCCTTGCAATGGTCAGAAGCTGCTTCTGTCCTTGTGAAATATTGGTGGCATCCTCGTTTAATTCCATCTGATAACCTCCCGGCAAAGCCTGGATAAAGTGATGGGCATGGGCCGCCTTTGCTGCTGCAATTACCTCTTCGTCGGTGGCATCCAATCTTCCATAACGTATATTTTCCATAATGGTTCCCTTAAAGAGCCAAGTTTCCTGCAAGACCATACCAAAAGCTTCTCTCAGCTCTGAGCGGTCAAAATCCTTGATATCATAACCATCAATTTTGATGGATCCGGAATTAATATCATAAAAACGCATTAAAAGCTTCACAATGGTGGTCTTACCGGCACCGGTGGGACCTACAATGGCAATTTTCTGTCCCTGCCTTACCTTTGCACTAAAATCCTGAATAATAATCTTTTCCGGAACATAGCCGAACTTCACATGCTCAAAGGTTACATTTCCTTCCAGTTCTGCTGCTGTAACCTTACGCTGGGTGTTGTTTTCCTTCTTCATGGCATGATGTTCTGCTTCCAGCTCCTCTTCCTCTTCTTCCAAAAATTCAAATACCCTTTCTGCCGCTGCCATAGTGGACTGGAGCATGTTGGATACCTGGGCAATCTGGGTAATGGGCTGGGTGAACTGTCTTACATACTGAATAAAGGACTGAATATCTCCCACCTCAATGACCTTTTTAATATTTAAGTAACCACCCACAACTGCCACTGCCACATAACCCATGTTTCCCACAAAGGACATAATAGGCTGAGTCATTCCGGAAAAGAACTGTGACTTCCATGCAGAATGATAAAGCACCTCATTGGTCTTTTTAAATTCTGCAATCACATCTTCTTCCTTATTAAATAGTTTAATTACATTGTGTCCGCCAAAGGTTTCTTCAATCTGTCCGTTCACATGCCCCAGATATTCCTGCTGCTGCTTAAAGTACTTCTGGGAATGCTTTACAATAAAGGAAATCAGCAGTATGGAGATGGGCAGAATCAGGAGGGCAATCAATGTCATCAGGGGACTGATGGAAAGCATCATAACCAGCACACCTATAATCGTTGCCACAGAAGTAATCAGTTGGGTAATGGACTGATTCAGACTCATGCCTAAAGTATCCACATCATTGGTGATTCTGGACAGCACTTCTCCATAAGTACGCTTGTCGTAATAGCTCATGGGCAGGCGGTTCATTTTCTGAGACAATTCCTTTCTCAGTTTATAAGCCATCTTCTGGGAGATTCCCGACATCACAAATCCCTGCACATAGCCAAATAAGGTGCTGACTACATAAAGACTTAACAGAATTAGTAAAATTCGGGCGACTTTTTCAAAATCAATGCCGGTACCACCGTTAATCTTATTGAGTAAACCGTTGAAGATTTCGGTGGTGGCCTTACCCAGCACCTTAGGACCGATCACATTAAACACCGTGCTTCCCACAGTAAAAATCATAACTATAATAATTGCTGCATGGTACTGACTTAAGTAATTTATCAGCTTTTTCAAGGTTCCTTTAAAGTTTTTCGGCTTTTCGCCTCCTACCATAGAGCCGCCTCCCATGGGACCGCCCATTCTTCTTGGTGCTTTTGGCTGCTTTGGCTGTTCCATTATACTTCCTCCTTTCCGTTGATTCCCAGCTCTTTCTCGGACAACTGGCTCATGGCAATCTGGCGATACACTTCATTATCCTTTAAAAGTTCCTGATGGGTGCCCATTCCCACAATTTTTCCATCATCCAATACAATGATTTTCTCTGCATGAATAATGGTACTGATACGCTGTGCCACAATTAAGACCACACTGTCCTTTCCTTTTTCGTGAAGTGCTTTCCGCACTGCCGCATCCGTCTTAAAATCTAAAGCGGAAAAACTGTCGTCAAAGACATAAATCTTTGGATTCTTGGCAACAGCTCTTGCAATGGCAAGACGCTGCTTCTGTCCGCCGGATACATTGGTTCCCCCCTGTGAAACAGGAGAGGCAAAGCCTTCTGGCTTGGCACTGATAAATTCCATTGCCTGAGCAGTTTCTGCCGCTGCCTGTATGGTTTCTTCACTGGCATTTTTTGCACCAAATCTTAAATTGGAATCGATGGTTCCTGAGAAAAGCACTCCCTTTTGCGGAACAAAACCAATCATATCACGAAGTTTCTTTAATTTCATTTTCTTAATATTTACACCGTCAATGCGGATACTTCCCCCGGTAACATCATATAGACGGGGGATCAAATTTACCACTGTGGATTTTCCGCAGCCGGTACTTCCGATAATGGCTGTGGTTTCCCCCGGTTTGGCAGTAAAGCTGATGCCAGACAATACCTTTTCCTCTGCTCCCGGATATTGAAAGCTTACATTGTCAAATTGCAGCATTCCCAGAGCGGCATCCGGTGTTTTCTCTGTATCCGGATCGGTAATCAAAGTCTTGCTGGTTAAAATTTCATCTACACGTCCTGCTGCCACCGCTGCTCTTGGAAGCATAACAGATATCATGGTAATCATTAAGAAAGACATTACAATCTGCATGGTGTAGGTGATAAATGCCATCATGTCTCCCACCTGCAAATTACCCAAATCAATGCCGTGAGCACCTACCCAAATGATCAATACGGTAATTCCATTCATTATCAGCATCATGGTGGGCATCATCAGTGCCATAGACCGATTGGTGAAGAGCTGAGTCTTCATTAAGTTGGTGCTTGCCTGATCAAAACGTTCTTCTTCATGCTTTTCTCTGCTGAAAGCACGAATGACAGGGATACCGGTCAGGATCTCCCTTGACACTAAGTTTAATCCGTCCACCAGTTTCTGCATCACCTTAAATTTTGGCATTGCCACTGTCATTAATACCACTACAAGACAGATAATTGCCAACACTGCAATTCCGATAATCCATGCCATAGAGGGCGTAGTACGAAATACCTTAATCAAACCTCCAATTCCCATAATCGGTGCATATGCCACAATGCGAAGAAGCATAACCAGAACCATCTGAATCTGTTGAATATCATTGGTGCATCTGGTGATCAGTGATGCTGTGGAAAAGCTGTTCATCTCTGCATTGGAAAAGCCCACCACCTTCTCAAAGGTCTGATCACGAAGCTTTTTACTGGTAATGGCTGCCACTCTGGAAGCAAGGAGCGTGACCGTAATTGCCACTGCCATACCCAGCAAGGCCAGCAAAAGCATTTTTATACCTGTTTTAAGCAGATAATTCATCTGCATTTCATCCATGTCCATACCCAGCTGCTCGTAAGCACTTTTCACAAAGGCAGTGGAGACGGAATCCCCCACCAGACCTTCCATCTTGGAAAGCTGCTCCGCTGCACTGTCCACCATCTGCATACGGACTTCCTTAGGCAGCATTTCCATAACCTGTCTGGTATCCATGGATTCTATCTCCGGATTGCCCAGCTGTACCGCCAACTGTGCCTTCATCTCCTCCATGTTCACAGCAGAATCTCCGGTACTTTCCTCATCCGTCTGTGTGTCTGTTGTTTCCGAAAACACCATGATGTACATGGCGGCCGGAATTTTTATCAGTTCTGACAGCTCCTCCACCTTTTCTTCTTCCTGCTCTAAATCAAAATTCAATACATAGATATTTTCCTGCTTCCATTGGGGATATTTCCCCTCATAATCAACCTTCTTTGCACTGTCTGCCTGTTCATATTCCAGACAGTCGTAATAATCATCCAGTGCCTCTTCCTCTTCCAGAAACAGTTTTAATTCTTTGTATGTGGTCTCTGTCATGGCTTCGGGTATGCTTTCACTGATTCCACCATTCTGAATACCTACATCCACAATATCTGAGGTATATTGAGGCAATGACAAATCACAAGTTGCCTGAACAAACAGCAGCACAATGATAATCAGCATCCAATACCAAGACTTTTTTGCGAATTTAAATATCTTAAGCATTCCATTGTTCCTCCATTCCTAATTTCATTATTTCATACCACTGCTCCAGCAGCCGTATAAATTCTTCCATATCCTGCTGCCCTATTTTTTGCTCCACATAGCGGCTAATCTTCTCATGCTGCTCTTTCACATGCTGAATTCTCTCCCTGCCCTTGTCTGTAACAGAAATGTAACAAATTCGCCGATCGGTGCTGGAATTATCTCGCATGATATATGATCTTTCTTCCAACTGACGAATCATCTTGGAGACTGCTGAAATACTCTGCCCCATCTGTTCTGCCAATCTGGTATTGGTAGCCTTTTGTTCCTGCTGTGACAGTGCCTCTATCTCCTGAAGTACAAAGAACTCTGCCGGTGCCAAATCATCATTTTTCATATATTTTTTTCCAAGAAGTCGTATCTTGTTCAATAATATCATACATTGACTCACATTCGAATGCATCTTCTCACCTCCCCGCAAACAATAGAAAGCACGCTTCGCAAACTTTCGTAACAGTTCAGATACCTGAACTGTTACTTGCAAAAGCCCATTTAAAATCTGCTCCGCAGATGGGGCTTTTGCCTGCTCCCACTGTGTTTTGGTACAGTCTGTGCAGTAAATGCACAGACCTACTGAACAGTTACCAAACTTTCTATTCTCATGATCAAAAATACTTGACAAGCCCAATAATTGAGTATGTCAAGTATTATAGGAGCAAATATTTTCCATGTCAATAGTAATTGTTTTCTTTTGTATTAATTTCATTTTTGTTTACTTTGATTTTATTTTATTTTTATAATTTGCCATGATTCTTTTCCATTTACCTGTCATGCATATATTTGTATTCTCTTGGCTCTGTGACACTCATGTAGGCAGGGCGGATAATCTTATCCACATTCACCAGTTCTTCAATACGATGAGCACTCCAGCCCACAATTCTGGCAATGGCAAACATTGGAGTATACAGTTCTAAGGGAATATCAAGCATACTGTAGACAAAACCGCTGTAAAAATCCACATTGGCACTGACACCCTTATAAATTGAGCGTTCTTCGGCAATGACCTTGGGTGCCAGTTTTTCAATCTTGGAATAGAGCATAAACTCTTCTTGTCTTCCCTTTTCTTTGGAAAGCTGCTCCACAAAATTGCGGAAAATATTAGCTCTGGGATCTGAGATGGAATATACCGCATGCCCCATACCATAAATTAATCCCTTTTTATCAAATGCTTCTTTGTGCAGGAGTTTCTT
This sequence comes from uncultured Lachnospiraceae bacterium, assembly GCA_947174015.1. Taxonomy (GTDB): domain Bacteria; phylum Bacillota; class Clostridia; order Lachnospirales; family Lachnospiraceae; genus RUG11237. Next base: position 48,924 of record CAMWHJ010000004.1, read on the forward strand.
TAAATAAGCTTCTATCTGGTTATCGTCATTGTAATCTGCTACATTCTTCTTTAAATCATTCATCATTTCCACTACTTTAATATTGGCTCCTCCATGCTTGGGTCCTTTTAAAGAGGACAATGCTGCTGCAATGGCGGAGTAAGTATCCGTCCCGGAAGAGGATACCACATGTGTGGTAAAGGTGGAATTATTGCCGCCGCCATGTTCCATATGAAGTACAAACGCAATATCTAATACCCTCGCTTCTAAGGAACTATATTTCATATCCGGCCGAAGCATCTTGAGGAAGTTCTCTGCCATAGAAAGTTTCTCATCCGGTCTGTGGATGTACAAACTTCCATCACATTCATAGTGATTGTATGCATGATAGCTGTATACTGCCAACATTGGAAATACACTGATTAACATAAGACATTGTCCTAAAACATTAGGAATGGAAATATCTGATACACTGTCGTCATAGGATGCCAGTGTCAATACACTCTTAGAAATTGAATTCATCATATCCTTGCTGGGAGCTTTCATTATCACATCCCGCACAAAATTGGTGGGCAATGTTCTGCTTTTCGCCAGCAGCCGCTTAAAAATGTCCAACTGCTTTTCGCTGGGCAGTTCGCCAAACAGCAGCAGATAAGCAATCTCTTCAAAACCATATCTTCTATCATCAATATCTCCCTGCACCAAGTCATTGATATCGTAGCCTCGATACAAAAGCCTGCCTTCGCAGGGAACCTTTTTCCCATCTTCCATTTTAAAGGACTGGATGTGGGATACTTTGGTAAGCCCTGCCAAAACTCCGGTTCCTGCTTTATCCCTCAATCCTCTTTTTACATCATATTTATCATACAGTTCCTGCTCAATCTGAAAATTCTTCTCACAGGAATGTGCCAACTCATTTACTATTTCATTCCATCTTCCAAAATCTACCATTCACTCTTTTCCTTTCTTTTCTCTAATCTTATTATATAGTTTTTCATTCCTTTGTATGCTTTTGTGAAAAAAGTTACAAATTTTTATCTATTTTATCAGATTTATCCAATATTTGCAAGAAAATACTGTTTTTTAATTTTTTGTTCATTTTCTTTATGGGATTTTAACCTAATTTTAGAAAAGACCATGCCGGATTTTTTCTGAAGCATGGTCTTGGTTCTTTTCTTTTTTCTGTTTTATAACTGGATGGTTACAAATATATCATAAATTGCTTTGATTGCTGTATCAAAATCCTGATTCCTTACACCGATAATAATGTTTAACTCACTGGAGCCCTGATCAATCATTTTCACGTTTACATTGGCATGTGCCAGTGCAGAGAAAATTCTTCCTGCGGTTCCTCTGGTGGCTTTCATTCCTCGTCCTACCACTGCGATTAATGCTAAATCAGACTCTAAGTCAATGGAATCTGGTGCACTTAAACGATGAATTTCTGATAAAACCGCCTGCTCTTTTCCTTCAAATTCTGACTGCTGTACAAATACTGTCATGGTGTCAATTCCAGATGGTACATGTTCAAAAGAAATACCATGCTTCTCAAAGGCCTCTAAGACCTTTCTTCCAAAACCTACTTCTGAATTCATCATATCCTTTTCAATGTTCACTGCCACAAAACCCTTTTTACCTGCGATACCTGTGATGGTGTACTTTGGCTGACGGCAGGTACTTTCCACGATCATGGTTCCCTCATCCTCCGGTGCATTGGTATTGCGGATATTGATTGGGATTCCCTCTTTGCGAACCGGAAATATGGCATCCTCATGCAATACGGTGGCACCCATGTATGACAGCTCTCGCAATTCCTTGTATGTAATGGTGGTAATCACTTCCGGACTATCAATAATTCTTGGGTCTGCTACCAAAAAGCCGGATACATCAGTCCAGTTCTCATACAAGTCTGCCCTCACAGCCTTGGCAACAATGGAACCCGTTACGTCAGAACCACCTCTGGAAAAGGTATGAACCTTACCGTTTTCTTTTGCTCCGTAAAATCCCGGAATCACGGCTGTCTCCACATCTTTTAATCTTTTTGCCAATACCACATTGGTCTTGTCAGCAAGAAATTCTCCTTCTTCATTGAAAAAGATAACCTCCGCAGAATCAATAAACTCATATCCCAAATAGTTTGCCATGACAATGCCATTTAAGTATTCTCCACGGGATGCTGCATAATCGCTGCCTGCTCCTTCTGCGAATTTTTTCTCAATAACCTTAAACTGTTCCTCCAGCGACAACTGTAAGCCTAAGCCGTTAATGATTTCATCGTATCTAGCCTTTATTTTCGCAAGCTTGTGACCAAACTCTCTGCCTTCCTGTGCGGTGTTGTAGCAGTCATAAAGCATATCTGTTACTTTGGTATCTGCAGAAAATCTCTTACCGGGTGCAGATGGTACAACGAACTTTCTGCTTTCGTCTGCACGGATAATATCTCCCACTTTCTTAAACTGCTCTGCACTTGCCAATGAGCTTCCTCCGAATTTTACTACTTTTATCATGAATCTATTCCTCCTAAACTTTTGGGTATGTCCGCCTATTGCGGACAAGTATTCGTCTGCTGACAACGTACCTATTAAAAATACACAACTTTAAGAGAAATTTCAAGAGTTTTTTTGATTTTTTTATAAAAAAGCTAAATTTCATATATTTTACCAAGTTGTTTCCTACTACAAAAAGCCTCCCTTTCTTTAGGAAAGCTTTTGTATTTTGCACCCATGAAAATCGTTTCATCTAAGTTTTTTTACAGGCTGTGCAGTAAATTCAAAGTCCTGCAATGAATTGTTATATCATTTACTGTACCGCTTTGAACGCCTCTTCCAAATCTTCGATAATATCATCAATATTCTCTGTTCCAATGGAGAGACGAATGGTGTTTGGCTTGATTCCCTGCTCTGCCAGCTCTTCTTCTGTGCACTGGCTGTGTGTGGTGGTTGCCGGATGGATCACTAAGGATTTCACGTCTGCCACATTTGCCAGCAGGGAGAATAATTCCAAATTATCAATAAAGTCCTTGGCTTTCTGTGCATCTCCCTTGATTTCAAAGGTAAAGATGGAACCACCGCCGTTGGGGAAGTATTTTTTGTATAACTCCTGCTGTTTTTTATCTTGGGATACTGATGGATGGTTTACCTTTTCTACCTGTGGGTGGTTGTTTAGGTATTGTACCACCTTTAAGGCATTTCCCACATGGCGTTCTACCCGCAGGGAAAGTGTCTCTAAGCCCTGCAAAAAAATAAATGCATGAAAAGGGGAAAGGGTGGCTCCGGTATCACGAAGTAAAATTGCACGAATCTTGGTGACAAAAGCCGCTGCTCCCACTGCTTTGGTGAAACTGATACCATGATAGCTGGGGTTTGGCTCTGTAAGGGAGGGGAACTTTTTGGATGCTTCCCAATCAAATTTACCGCTGTCGATAATCACACCCCCTACGGTGGTTCCATGTCCGCCGATAAACTTTGTGGCAGAATGTACTACAATATCAGCCCCATACTCAATGGGCCTTACCAGATATGGTGTTGCAAAGGTGGAATCCACCACCAGCGGAATTTGATTCTCATGGGCAATCTTCGCAATGGATTCAATATCAACCACATCGGAGTTGGGATTTCCTAAGGTTTCAATAAAGATTGCCTTGGTGTTATCCTGAATTGCCGCCTTCACTTCTTCCTCCTGAAAAATATCTACAAAGGTGGTCTTGATTCCATACTGGGGGAGTGTGTGGAGCAGCAGGTTAAAGGTTCCGCCGTAAATGTTCTTGGCTGCCACAATGTGATCTCCTGCCTGTGCCAGATTTTGAATGGTATAGGAAATGGCTGCTGCACCGGATGCCACTGCCAAAGCTGCCACACCGCCTTCCAGTGCTGCAATTCTCTTCTCAAATACATCCTCTGTGGGATTCGTCAATCTTCCATAGATATTTCCGGCATCTGTCAGATTAAATCTTGCTGCTGCATGGTCACTGTTTTTGAATACATAAGATGATGTTTGATAGATTGGCACTGCTCTGGCATCTGTTACCGGATCTGCCTGTTCCTGTCCCACATGTAATTGTAAAGTTTCAAATTTTAAGTTTCTTTCTGCCCTTGTCTTCTTGCTCATAATTGTAATCTCCTTTTCTTTTTCTATTTTTTCGGTAAATGTTAAGTATCCTAAGGTCATGACCGTATTTAATCCACAAACAGCGGTGTGGAATAGTAGCGATCCCCCGTATCCGGCAGCAATGCCACAATGGTTTTTCCGGCATTTTCCGGTCGTTTTGCAATTTGGATTGCAGCATATAAGGCAGCACCGGAGGAAATTCCCACCAGCACCCCTTCTTTCCTTGCCATCTTCCTGCTGGCGGCAAAGGCTTCTTCATTTCCCACCGGAAATACTTCATCATAAATCTTAGTATTTAAGATTTTTGGCACAAATCCTGCACCAATTCCCTGAATATCGTGTTTTCCGGCTTTTCCCTGAGACAATACCGGAGAGGTTGCAGGCTCCACTGCAATCACCTTAACCTTGGGATTTTGCTCCTTAAGGTATTCTCCGGTTCCGGTAACGGTTCCGCCGGTTCCCACACCTGCCACAAAAAAGTCCACTTCCCCATCGGTGTCTTTCCAAATCTCGGGACCCGTGGTCTTTTTGTGAATTTCCGGGTTTGCAGGATTCTCAAACTGTCCTGGAATATAGCTGCCTGGCAGCTCCTTTGCCAATTCCTCCGCTTTGGCAATGGCACCTGTCATTCCTTTCTCTCCCTCCGTCAGCACCACCTCTGCACCATAAGCTTTCAGTATATTTCTTCGCTCTACACTCATGGTTTCCGGCATGGTAAGGATGACACGATATCCCTTGGCTGCTGCCACCGCCGCCAGACCGATTCCAGTATTGCCGGAGGTTGGCTCTATGATAACAGAGTCCTGTTTGAGGAGCCCTTTGCTTTCTGCATCCTCGATCATTGCCTTGGCAATTCTGTCTTTCACGCTTCCTGCAGGATTAAAGTACTCTAATTTTGCCAAAAGCTTTGCTTGTAACCCTTCTTCCTTTTCAATGTTTTCCAATTCTACCAATGGTGTGCCGCCGATTAAGCCGATGGTTCCCTTGTAAATATTTGCCATTTCTTCTTCCTCCCAAATTTTTAGAATTAGTGTAACTATTCAGTACCCTCTTAGTTACGAATTAATTTCATTTACATTTTTTGTTATTTTGTATTAAATTCATTATATCCCCAATTTCCTATTATGTCAATAGGAATTATATACTTCGTTTTATGATAATTTGATGTTCCTTTGACTAAAAAAACTGCCTTTACAAAAGCAGTTCTCCAAATTTATTTTATTTATCAAAAAACCACATAACCATAGACTGTTTATTATCTATGGCTATGCAGTTTCTTATACTTCACTATTTATTTACATTTCTCTGTACTACTGAATAGATATGACTTTATAATCTTTCTCTTCCACTGCCTTCTGCAATACTTCTTCTGTCACCTCTCTTTCTAATATGACTTCTGCACTTCCTGCCTCATGGCTTACTTGGGCTTCTGCAACACCTTCCACTGCCTCTAAGGCTTTCTTTACCGCTGCTTCACAGTGACCACACATCATTCCTTCAATTTTCATTGTCTTTTTCATATTTTTGTCCTCCATTTTCTTTGTATTATTTTGTTTCCTTTTTTTATCCTTGCCGGAGTCATAGATAGAAAACAGGTTCAGCCGCAATGCATTCATTACCACACAAAAACTGGACAGGCTCATGGCAGCGGCTCCAAACATAGGATTCAGTTTCCAGCCAAAAATGGGAATCCAGATGCCTGCTGCCAACGGTATTCCTATCACATTATAAATAAATGCCCAGAACAGATTTTCATGAATATTTTTTAAAGTTTTTCGGCTTAAACGAATGGCAGCCGGCACATCTGCAAGCGTGTTTTTCATCAGTACCACATCTGCCGCATCCACCGCAATATCCGTCCCTGCCCCGATGGCTATGCCCATATCTGCTCTGGTGAGGGCTGGGGCATCATTGATGCCGTCACCTACCATGGCAACCTTGCCCTTCTGCTGTAATTGGCGGATCACTGCCTCTTTTCCCTCTGGCAATACCCCGGCGATCACCTGATCTACTCCGGCTTGGGCACCGATGGCTTTTGCAGTTCGCTCATTATCCCCAGTGAGCATTACCACTTCTATGCCCATATTCTGCAATTCTTTCACTGCCCTTGGACTGTCCTTTTTGATCACGTCCGCCACTGCAATGATTCCCAAAAAGCGGTTATTTTCCGCAAAAAATAAAGGTGTCTTTCCCTCTGCTGCAAGCTGCTCTGCCTTTTTTCTGCTTGCTTCCTCTATGGTGGTATACTTGGAAATAAAGTTCAGATTTCCTCCACTTAGGTTAGAATTACCTAACTTTCCTGTCAAACCATTTCCTGGTACTGCCTGAAAGTCTGCGATTTCTTCTCCTTGGATTTTCTGTTCTTGGGCAAAGGCTGTCACCGCCTTTGCCAGCGGATGTTCACTTTTTTCCTCCAAACCATTGGCAAGCATGAGAAAACGCTCTCTGCTGACTCCCCCGGCAGGTAAAATATCTGTTACCACTGGGCTGCCTTCGGTAATGGTTCCTGTTTTATCCAGTGCCACCACTGCTACTTTACCAGTTTCTTCCAAAGAAACTGCAGTTTTAAACATAATGCCATTTTTTGCTCCCATACCATTTCCCACCATAATTGCCACCGGAGTTGCCAGTCCAAGGGCACAGGGGCAACTGATCACCAGCACAGAAATTCCTCTTGCCAGCACAAATCCCACACTTTCCCCCAAGAGAAGCCAGATGAGAATGGTAGCTGCGGCAATGGCTATCACTATGGGCACAAATACTCCCGATACTTTGTCTGCCACCTTGGCAATGGGTGCCTTGGTGGCTGCCGCATCACTGACCATCTGTATGATCTGTGACAATGTGGTATCCTCTCCCACACGGCTTGCCTCGCACTCTAAAAAGCCCGATTGATTGGTGGTGCCCGCACTGACCATGTCCCCTATTTCCTTATCCACTGGGATACTCTCTCCGGTTAAAGCAGCTTCATTCACCGCACTGCTGCCCTTTCGAATCCTGCCATCCACCGGAATTGCCTCTCCCGGACGTACCAGAAAAATATCACCTATTTTCACCTGCTCCACAGGAATCTGCTCTTCCACATCTCCCCGCTTTCTGTTTACCGTCTTGGGTGACAGTTTCATCAAAGATTTCAAAGCATCTGTGGTTCTTCCTTTTGCTTTTGCCTCCAACATTTTTCCCAAGGTAATCAGAGTTAAAATCATGGCAGCAGATTCAAAATAAAATTCATGCATATATACCATGACCTTTTCCATATCATGATTCATCTGTGCATCTGTCATGGCAAAGAGAGCATAGGTACTGTATATAAAGGCTGCCGTAGCTCCCAATGCCACCAAGGTGTCCATATTGGGTGCCCTGTGTATCAGCCCCTGAAAACCACTGATAAAAAATTTTTGGTTGATTACCATCACAGCTATGGTCAGCAAAAGCTGCAAAAGCCCCATGGCAACATGATTATTCTCCAGCACGGATGGTATGGGCCAGTTCCACATCATATGCCCCATGGAAAAATACATCAGCACCACAAGAAAAAACAGAGAAGCTATCAGCCTTTTTTTCAACTGAGGTGTGGCTTTATCCTGTAACAATTCTTCTTCAGTCTGATGTTTTTGGGCGGTCCCCATGGTTTCTTCTCTTGAAACAAAACCGTAGCCTGCCGATTCCACAGCCTTCTTGAGCTCCGCTTCACTGGCAGTTCCTTCCACGCCCATGGAATTGGTCAGCAGACTCACGGAACAGGCGGTAACACCTTCCACCTTGGATACTGCCTTCTCCACCCGACTGCTGCAGGCAGCACAACTCATGCCTGTCACCGTATATTGTTTCATTGCTTTATGCCTCCTTTCTTTTTCTGTAGTCAAATACCCGGCAACAAGCTGATGGGACATCAAACTTGTTACGCTGCATATTTAACCCTTGCGGCATTCGCCAAATGCTCATGCAAACATGGCACTTAGCTCATTGCTCGCAGGAATGGATAAGATATCATTTCATAAGCTTTGGAAGTACCTTGATCAGTTCCTCTACTGTATCATCCATTCCCTGCCGCATATCCTCAGCAACACAAGTCTTGATATGATTGGTAAGCAGTACCTTATTAAAGCTGTTCAATGCTGCATTTACTGCCGCTACCTGTGTGATAATGTCAATACAGTATGCATCCCTTTCCACCATTCCCTTAATCCCACGCACCTGTCCCTCAATACGGTTTAGGCGGTGAATTAAGTCTGTGTATTCCTGTTCCTGCCGCTTTTTTGTCTTATGGCAACTGCACATTTCTTCTTCCATAGGCAACTCCTTTCCCCGATCCTGATAATGTTTATACAATCACATTATATACCCCCTTGGGGTATATTGCAAGTTTTTATTTTTTATAAGTATCTGAACTGTAAAAAGCAGCCTGTGTTCCAAACATAAGCTGCTTTGTTTCTATTCTGCAATGCTTTTAAGAAAGTGCCTGAAGAATCTCCTCCGGGCTTTTCTTTCCAAACAGCACCTGATTGTCATTGATAACGGCACAGGGTACACTCATCACCTTATACTGTTCCTTAAGTTTTGGAAAGTGAGATAAATCAAACATTTCTGCTGTCACCATAGTGTTTTTTGAAGCAATTCGCTGGGCAGAACGCACGGTTTCCGGACACATGGTACAGGACAAAGACACCAAAATCTTGATATTTACCGGTTCTGTAATTTTCTGAATCTTCATTTCCACATCCGGCTTCAGAGATGGCACTTCCCCTGCCACATACAGCAAAGCCAAAAGAAAGGAATTAAACTCATGACCTCCCGGCACACCATGAAACCAAATGCCTGTGGAACTTCCCTCCTCTGTGATAATCTCCATCCCCGGCAAAAATTCATTTTGTGAAACACCTTTTCCCTCTTCCCAGAATACTTTGGTGGTCAACGATGTAAATTCCTTTAAAAAACCTACCATTTCTCCCGATAAGCCGCTGTCATCCAGCCAAAGGCGAAGTCCTACTCTTTTTTTCAGTTTTTCAAAAATCTGAGGCAGTTGTTCTTTGAGCTCACTGGTGAAAAATCCATCCTCCTGATCCTGTGCTGTATTTTTTTCCTTCTTTTTAGAAATTTTTTCCCGTACTTCCTCTTCACTGCTGTTTTCTGTTACAAAGGATGGCAGAGATAGTTTTTTGTGAAGGGCTGCCACATCTTTTTCCAAAGAAGTTGCCGCCATGGCACCATCCGACACGGCTGTCACCACCTGACGCAGATTCTTGATGCACACATCCCCTGCACCATAGACTGCCGGCACATTGGTTGATTTATTGCTGTCCGTAATCAGATACCCCTGTTCATCCCGCTCTATGCTGCTTTCTATCCACTCTGTATTTGGCACATATCCGGCAAATACGAAGATACCAAAGGTTTCTCCAGGCTTTGCATGATACTGCCATTCCTCACCGGTTTCATTGTTACGAAATCTGGCATACTCCAACATTTCATTTCCACCGGTTTCCACAATTTCTGTCTGAAATATCACTTGAATCTTGTCATATTCCTTAAGCTTGTCGGAGATGGTCCTGGCACAAGTGAAATCCTCCTCCCTTACAATCAGCGTAATCTGTCTTGCATATTTTGCCAAAAACATAGATTCCTCCACTGCCGCAAAACCGCCCCCGATGACAAACACATCCATTCCCGCAAAAAATTCTCCGTCACAAGTGGCACAATATGCCACGCCTCTTCCCTGAAACTTAGCTTCCCCTTGAAATCCCAGCTTTCTGGGATTTGCACCAGGTGCCAGAATCACTCCCAATGTTTTGTATTCCCCCTGCGTGGTATAAATGGTCTTCACATCTTTATCCAATTCCATGGCAAGTGCCTCTGCCATGAGAAATTCTGCTCCAAAATCCTCTGCCTGCCTACGCATCTGCTCCGTCAACTCTCTGCCGCTGCATTCCGCTATTCCGGGATAATTGACAATTTCAGAAGTAATGGTAATCTGACCGCCAATCTCCGTCTTTTCCAATACCAGTACCCGATATTTTGCTCTGGCACCATAGATGGCTGCGGTAAGCCCTGCGGGACCTGCACCTACAATTATCATATCATACATATTTTGCACCAAGCCTCAAGCAAAAATGCTTGCATTTTATCCTTCCTTCAGAAATCATCACAATAAGCCCACTAAATCAAGGCTTGGCTTTAAAGTTTTTTCACCGGGTTTCCATTTTGCCGGGCACACTTCATCTCCATGTTCTGCCACGAACTGTGATGCCTGTACTCGCCGGAACAATTCCTCAGCGTTTCGTCCCACATTGCCTGCAATTACCTCATAGGCAACAATCTTTCCCTCCGGGTTTACAATAAAACTGGCCCGTTCTGCCAGTCCCTCGTCCTCAATCATCACATCAAAGCCTCTGGTGATGGTTCCTGTGGGATCACCCAGCATGGGATACTGAATTTTTTGAATGGTCTTTGACACATCATGCCATGCCTTATGGACAAAATGTGTATCACAGGAAACTGCATATATCTCGCAGTTAATATTTTTGAAATCTTGGTATTTATCTGCCAAATCCTCCAGTTCGGTGGGGCATATAAATGTAAAATCTGCCGGATAGAAGAAAAAGATACTCCACTTCCCCAACACATCTGCTTTGCTGATCTCCTTAAACTCACCGCCCACAAAGGCTTGTACTTTAAAATCAGCAATCTCTCTGTTAATCTTTGACATTGCATTGCCTCCTTGACTACTTCTGTACGAAACAGTTATTCTCTAGTAGTTTTTCCGGTATTCTGATTTCTATACCTTTCTGCCATACAATTCGATGAGATGTTTTGTATTTTCAATGACCTTTTCCACTTCCAAATCCGCTACCTGACATCGCAGTTCTTTTAAGCATTCCTCAGGTACACCATACTGCTCCAACCGTTTTAACTGAGCATTCACTGTATCCAAATCAAAGCAGTCCATGGCATCCCGCAATACTTCCAGGCTTTCTGTCAGTACATCCTTTTTTTCCTTGTGCTGCGAAATCTGTCCGGAAGAATTGTCTCTTTTCTTATCACTTCCATATTTCTTTGATACCTTTGCTGTTCTTTCCTGCTTGATTTCAATATGTTTCCCCTTTCCATACTGCATCGGGTGTTCTATCAGTTTTGCAGGGAGATACTGCTTTACTTTCTTAAATAACTCCTCCACTTGAATGGGTTTCGCCAAAAAATCATTCATGCCAGCTTCTATAAATTCCTCTCTGGCACCTGCCACTGCATTGGCAGTCAGAGCAATCACCGGTACCTTTCTGTAATATTCTCCCGGAATTCGGCGAATTTTTTCTACTGCTTCTATCCCATCCATAACAGGCATCATGTGATCCATAAATATCAAATGATACTTCTTTTGCTGTATCAGTTTTAGTGCCTGCTGCCCATCACAGGCAACATCAATCTTCATATTCAGTGGACTAAGCAGCCCCTTTTCCACCTGAAGATTCATCTCATTGTCATCCACAATGAGAATCTGTGCCTTTGGTGCTATAAAATCCGTAGTTCTCTTTTTCTTTCTCCTGCCCACTTCCCTTTCTCCATTTAAGATCTGGCAAAAATTAACGCTGCACAATGGCTTATTTACATAATGCCATCTGCCATCCCCCAAACTTTCCCGCATAGGATTCTGCAGCACACAGACATTTTCACGTTTTTTCACGAAAGCAGTTAGTCTGTCTCCCCAATGTTCCACTCCATCTACATCGGTAAAAATATAATCAACCTTTTTCTTCTGCCTTCTAAGGATATCAAAACTTACATATTCAATATGGTATGCCTCTGCCAGCCGTTGAATACTCTCCAGCAAATAAAGATTTTTCGTTATGCCTGAAATCTGTATCTTTATGCTTTTTTCTTTTATATCAGCAGCTAAAACAGTATCTGCTTTCTTTTGCCAGATTGTAAAAGAAAACGTACTTCCCTTTCCATATTTGCTCTCCACCTGAATCTGTCCTCCCATCAGTCTAATGAGCTGTTGAGAAATCGTTAATCCCAATCCTGTACCTTCTTTGTTATAATTTTTCTTCTGATCCACCTGTTGGAAGGAATCAAAAAGTTTGGGCAAATCTTCCGGCTTTATTCCCTGTCCGCTGTCCTGAACCTGTATATGCAGTGCCAAAGATTTTTCTGTCTCCTCCTCCACATGTACTGAAAACTTCACAAATCCCTTTTTCGTGTACTTAATGGCATTGTTCACAAGATTAATAATCACCTGACGTATCCGCAGACCGTCCCCATACAGTTTTGCAGGCAGACGTGGGTCAATATCAAATATCAGTTCCACTTTCTTATCCTGAATTCGATTTAGAAATATCATGGCAAAGTCGCTGAATATGGCCATGGGTTCATATTTTGCATCTATCAATTCCATTTTGCCGGATTCTATTTTGGAAAAATCCAAAATATCATTAATAATAGCCAGCAATGCATCTCCTGAATTTTTAATATTTACCAAATATTCCATATCCTGTTCGGAATGCTCCTCACGCAATAGAATTTCTGTGATCCCCACTATGGCATTCATTGGGGTTCGGATCTCATGAGACATATTGGATAAGAACATGGATTTTGCCCGATTGGCTTCCTCTGCCTTTTCTTTTAATTCCTGCATAAGCTTTGCCTGTGCCATCACCTCAGACACATCAATCACAGAAATCATATAACCTCCTAATTTTTCCTTATCCTTAAGCTCCGAAGTTCGAATCTCATAGGTTTTGTTCCCCTGTTCAATTCTCTGTCCACTTTTTTCAAAAATGCTGCCAATATACTCTGGAGTAATATTTTCCTGTGCCATCTTCGGAAAAAACTCTTTAATTGCCGAATTACTGTACAGAAAATTCATATTACTGTCCGCAACTATGATCCCCTCTTTGATACTTTCTATAATATTGTTTTTTGCGATCTCCACCACATCAAACAAACCATACCGATCCACGGCAATTACCACAAATATATTTGCCATGAGAATTCCCAGCGGAGTTAAGTCCACATTGCTCATAACACCAAATACCCGCAGACTCAGCAGGATAAAAGGTGCAAGACTGGCACAGGCTAACATCACATGAAGCCTTTTCTGCATCTTGGTCTGATTTTTCTGAAATACCGCTTCGATACTATAATATAGATACAAAAACATCTCTATCAGAGTAAATATCATATATATATAGTAGAGAGGTCCCTTGCTCAACTCCAAAGTTGTTCCATATTCCCTCTTACACATTGAAATACTGGTATAATACAAAGTGTGCTTATCGCAGAATAAAATAATCCCATAAGCAAACACATTCACCAGCAGCATGGCATCTGTCACCCATTTCTTCCATTGAATTTTCCGAAACTGTAAAATAAACATCAATGCCCAATAATTTGCAAAGCACTTGCCTAAATATTCAAACTTAGCCGTAGCCACCAACTCTCTAAAATCCTCTGCCATCTCTGCCATGATGTAAAGACTCCGCCCCACCATGGCAATCAAACAAAATACCACTGTAGCAATCACACTGATTTTGTAATCTGCATCCTGTTTTTTCCACAGGGCAAACAACAATATAAAAGATACCACCACTCCAAAGAAGTAAATTCCTAACCCTATTTCATGCATGCAAACCTCCACTTTTCTACTATATCAAAAAAGCATAGCCAACAAACAAATGACTATGCTCTCCTTCCATTCCTTCTGATTTTCAGTATATTTTCTTAATCCCAGTCATTCCGAATAATTTTTCCGTCTTTCATAACCATTACCACATTCAAATCCTCATCCACAAACACTGCATTGGCTTTCTTACCCGTTGCAATACTGCCATATTTATCTACAATGCCTGCCGCCACTGCCGGATTGTAGGTTGCCGACCGGATGGCGGTTTCTACGGGAATCTTCATTTCTGTCACCGCAATTTTTAAACAGTCCATAAGATTTCTGGTGGAACCTGCCAATGTGCCATCCTTCATTCGTGCCACACCATCTGTCACAAACACTTGATGTTCCCCCAGCATATACTGACCATCCTGCATACCAGTAGCCCGCATACTGTCACTGACTAAGATAACCCGCTCCGCACCAAAGATACGAAAAGTCATATTAATCACTGTGGGATGTATATGGAATTCGTCACATATCAGTTCTGCCATACAACTGTCATTTTCCATTGCTGCTCCGATAATTCCCGGCTCCCTGTGATTAAAAGGTGCCATACCATTAAAAAAATGCGTCAGCTGAACAGCTCCTGCCGCAAATGCCTCCTTCGAGGACTCATAATTAGCTGCAGTATGGGCAATGGAAATCCGGTAATCTTTACTGCCTTCTTTGATAAAATCAATGGCTCCTTTTAGTTCCGGTGCCACAGTAACAATTTTAACTTTTCCCTTGGAAAGCTTTTGCATTTTCTCCACATAACTCATATCCGGCAGCTGCAGATTTTCCTCTTTATGGACCCCTCTTCGCTCCTTTGCCATAAAGGGACCCTCCATATAAATGCCTGCCACATCTGCCCGCTTTTTGTGGTTTTTGTAGGATGCAATGGACTGAATGGTTTTTTCCATCTCTTTTTCCTGCTGGGACATGGTGGTGGGCATAATGGTGGTAATTCCGTGAAATGCCTCATATTCTGCAATCTGTTCAATTCCCTTGACATCACCATCACTGAAATCACAGCCCACGGCTCCGTGAAGGTGAATATCAATCAAGCCGGGAATAGCATACAAATCGTCAGCATAGACCATTTCCTGTTCCGATGCACTGTCCGCAAAACAGCTGCCCTCCACCAGGATATCCTGTTCTTCAAATCTAAATTGTTCTGTGTACACCTGTGCATTTTTTATAACCATAACTTCACCTGTCCCTATTTATTTATAGCATTGGACGGATTAATTTCGGTCTGTAATTCTCCTTTTCCAATGCATCTAATATCTGCTGCTTATGCTCTGTACCGAATGCCTCCATCGTAATGCGAAGCTCCACTGCCGCATTACGGTTAGTGCTGACAAACTGATTATGCTCCAGCTTTATGACATTTCCCTGCAAATCCGCAATTACCTGAGACACTTTTGTCAGCATACCCGGCTTGTCCGGCAAAAGTACTGATACGGTAAAGATTCTGTCACGCTGGATTAAACCATGCTGCACAATGGAAGACATGGTAATCACATCCATATTTCCACCG
The DNA here is from genome assembly GCA_947174015.1 of uncultured Lachnospiraceae bacterium. Taxonomy (GTDB): domain Bacteria; phylum Bacillota; class Clostridia; order Lachnospirales; family Lachnospiraceae; genus RUG11237. The sequence continues at coordinate 64,190 of CAMWHJ010000004.1, forward strand.
CTTAAAATAGACACAATCTTTTTGTCCTTCACCTCTAACTGCTTTAAGGCAGCCACGGTCAACAGTCCTGAATTTTCCACGATCATTTTGTGATTTTCCACCATATCAAGGAATGCCACAATCAGATCACTGTCCTCCACAGTGATAATATCATCTATATTTTTCTGAATATACGGGAAAATATTACTTCCCGGCGTCTGCACTGCCGTACCGTCCGCAATGGTATTTACGCTGGGCAGAGTAACTACTTCTCCTGCCTTTAAGGATTCCTGCATACAGTTAGCACCTGCCGGCTCCACACCGATGACCTGAATCTTTGGGTTCAGCATTTTAGCAAGGGTGGATACACCGGTTGCCAGACCACCGCCGCCAATGGGCACTAAAATATAATCCACCAAAGGCAGTTCTTTGAAAATTTCCATGGCAATGGTGCCCTGCCCTGTGGCAACTGCCAAATCATCAAAGGGATGAATAAAGGTATAACCATGTTCCTCTGCCAGCTCATAGGCATGCTTGCAGGCTTCGTCATACACATCACCATAAAGCACTACCTCTGCCCCATAGCTTTTGGTGCGGTTCACCTTAATCAATGGTGTGGTGGTGGGCATTACAATGGTAGCCTTTGCCCCATATGATTTTGCTGCAAAAGCTACCCCCTGAGCATGATTTCCTGCGGAGGCGGTAATCAGACCCTTGGCACGTTCTTCCTCTGTAAGGGTGCTGATTTTGTAATAGGCACCTCTTAATTTATAAGCACCGGTCAACTGCATATTTTCCGGCTTTAAGTAAATTTTATTCCCCGTCTGCCGGCTGAAATAGTCACTATACACTAATTTTGTTTCCAAGGTTACCTGCTTTACTAATTCCGCAGCCTCCTCAAATTTTTCTAATGTCAACATCTTATCGTCTTCTTTCTTTTTGTTATTTATTATGTGTCACTGTTATGCTTAATTTTTATTCTTCCACATTAAACAATGCATTGACAAAATCATCAGAATCAAACTTCTGCAAGTCATCAATATGCTCGCCTACACCAATATATTTTACGGGAATTCCCATCTCCTTTTGAATGGCAATGGCAATACCGCCCTTTGCAGTACCGTCCAGCTTTGTGAGAACAATACCTGTAATATTGGTAACTTCGGAAAATTCCTTTGCCTGTGCCATCGCATTTTGTCCCGTGGTTCCATCCAAAACCACCAAGGTTTCCTTATAGGCATCCGGGTACTCTTTTTCAATAATCCGGTTGATCTTTCGAAGTTCTTCCATCAGGTTCTTCTTATTGTGAAGTCTTCCGGCAGTATCACACAAAAGTACATCCGCTTTCTTTGCTTTGGCAGACTGCACCGCATCATATACCACCGCTGCCGGGTCAGATCCTTCTTGACCGCCAATCAAATCCGCTCCGGCACGGTTTGCCCACTCACTGAGCTGCTCTCCTGCGGCTGCCCGAAAGGTATCCGCCGCCGCCAAGATCACCCTCTTATTCTGATCTTTCAGTTTTCCTGCCAGCTTGCCTATGGTGGTGGTTTTCCCCACACCATTGACACCTACCACTAAAACCACCGACTGTCTATTCTCAAATTCGTAAGCAGTTTCTCCCACACGCATCTGTTCCTTAATGCTGTCGATGAGCAACTGTTTGCATTCTGCAGGCTGCTTAATGTGCTGTTCCTTTACTTTCTTCTGTAAATCCTCAATAATGGCGGTGGTGGCATTGATGCCCAAATCTCCCATAATGAGAATTTCCTCGATTTCCTCATAGAAATCATCATCAATTTCCGATGCTCCGTTAAAGATAGCATCCACACCTGCCACAATATTGTCTCTGGTCTTCGTCAGACCCTCTTTTAATCTGCTGAAAAAACTCATGTTTCTCTGCCCCCTATTCGTCCAATTCATCTTCAATCAGGTTTACGGATACCAAAGTAGAAATTCCCTTTTCCTGCATGGTAATACCGTACAGTCGATCAGTGACTGCCATGGTACCTCTTCTATGTGTTATAATAATAAACTGTGTGTGTTTTGTCAACTTATGTAAATAATTGGCAAACTTACTTACATTAGCTTCGTCCAATGCCGCCTCAATTTCATCCAGAAGACAAAAGGGAGATGGCTTTAAATTCTGGATGGCAAACAATAAGGCAATGGCAGACATGGCCTTTTCTCCACCGGAAAGCTGCATCATATTCTGAAGCTTTTTTCCCGGTGGCTGGGCAATGATTTTAACACCAGCCTCCAGGATATCTTCTCCCTCTGTCAGTTCTAAAGTACCCTTTCCGCCACCAAATAGTGCCTTAAATACCTTGTCAAATTCCACCTTAATCTCTTCAAACTTTTCTGTGAAGGTGCGGCGCATTCCCTCATCCAGCTCCAAAATAATCTGTTTCAACTTTTCCTCGGATTCCACCAGATCATTGCGCTGTCCGTTGAGAAACTCATAACGTTCTCCCACTTCCTTGTATTCTTCTATGGCATTCACGTTCACATCGCCAAGCTTTTTAATTTCTATCCTTAAGCTGCTTACATGTTTTTTGATCTCCAGCAAATCATCCATGCCTTCCGTCTTTAACTCCAGTGCATTATTATAGGTTAGTTCATATTCCTCCCACATGTAATTATTCTGCTGTTCTGATGCATCCTCCAGTTTTTCTTTCTGACTGTGCAAACGATAGGTTTCCTTGTCTAAATCATTCATTCTGGCGGACAATTCCTCCCGCTTACTGACACAGTTTTTCTGAATCCGTGAAAGATTTTCCCGCTCTTCAATGATACCTTGGATCCCCTCTTCCTTTTCTTTTGCAGCAGTATTGGAATCTGCCACTGCAAGAATTAGATCTTCAATTTGCTTTTCTTTCTTTTGAATTTCTGCCACAAGCTTTGTACCATCCTGAGAAAGTCCCTCCAACTCTTCCTGACAGTTTTTCAGTTCATTTTGAATTCGACTTTCATTCTGCCTGATAAATTCCTCTTTCTGCTCAATGGCTGACAAGGACATTTCAGCACTTTTTACCTTTTCGCTTAACAGCTGCTCCTTGTCAGACTTTTCGTTTAAGTCCGCCTGTGCCCTTTGAATATGCTGCTCCAATTCCTGTTCATAGTTTTCTGCCTCTCTTAAGGCACTCTCAATGGCATCTTTACTGAGACGAATTTCAGAAATTTGATTTTCAATTTCGGCTGCTTCCATCCGAAGCCCTGCTCTTCCGGTGTCATTCTCCGCTTTTCTTGCCTCTGCTTCATCCACTTTCAACTTTGCCGTATTTTCCTGCAGATAGCATTCCTGCAGCTTTTGTTTCAATTCCTCCACCTGTGAGCGAATGCTTTCCCGCTCTGTGCGAAGACCTTCCATTTCTGCAGTTAGTTGTTTCTGATTTTGGTTATATTCCTCTACCTGCTTTTCCAGTTCCTCCATCTCACGGCGGCGTCCCAACAGATTGCTGGCATTCTTAAAAGCACCACCGGACATGGAACCTCCCGGATTTAAGGATTCTCCCTCTAAAGTCACAATCCTTAAGCTATGGGAATATTTCTTCGCCAGTGCAATGGCATTGTCAATATGATCCAACACCACAGTTCTGCCCAGCAAATATCTGGTAAGACCGTCATACTGTTCCTCTGCCGAAACCAGAGAATCCGCCAGTCCGATCACTCCCTTTTCCCTCAAAACCTCTTTTCTCTTAAATTCCTCGCCCTTTCCAATACTGGTTAAGGGCAAAAAAGTAGCCCGTCCAAAACGGTTTTCCTTTAGGTACTGGATCATACGTTTTGCTGTCTGCTCATTGTCAGTGACAATATTTTGGATGGTACCGCCTAATGCTGTCTCCACTGCGATCTCATATTTCTTCTCCACTTTAATCAAATCAGCCACCACACCGTATATTCCTTTTTCCCTGTCTTTCTTCTCCATTACCTTGCGGATGCTGTTTCCATAGCCATCATAACGTTCTGTGATGTTCTTCAAAGAATCCAAACGAGACTTTTCCCTATGGTAAGTGATGTTTGCCTCATTTAAGGCAGTGTTCTTTTCCTTTATCTCTGTCTGGATTTCTCCAAAGCGGACTTCCAGTTGTTTTCCCTGCTGTTGGATGTCTGCTATCTTTTCTTTCACTTTGGTAAGCTCTGCACCATACCGGGCAATGATTTCCTCCTGCTCCTCATCCTCACTTTTTGCCTGCAGCAATCTGCTGTTTAACTCTGCTTTTCGCATGGTTATCTGTTCTAACATGGCATCATAACGGGACATTTTAGATTTGGTGGTGGCTTTTTCGTTGGCAGACTGAATAATGTCATTCTTGCCCTGTTCAATCACAAGGCTAAGCTGTGCCATCTCCTTCTGCAATGCTTCCAATTCCTCTGTCTCTTTATTTCTGCCGCCTTGTGCCTGTTTGAGAGCAAGCTGCATATTTTGCCGCTCCTCTTTCAAATCCTCCAATGCTGTGTGCTTTTCCTGGATTTCCTGCTGTACGGTCTCTTTTCGCTGTTTCATCACTTCATCATTCATCTGGGCAGAACGAATCTGCTCTTTTAAAAGATTAATCTGACCCTCCAGCTTTTCCCTCAGCAGCTTCGCCTGATTCAGTGCATCTCTGGCAGAATCCAGCTTTTCATTGGCATCCTCAATGGCTAGCCCTGTCTTGTCGTACTCTTCCTTTGTCTTGTCAAAGCTTTCCCTTGTTTCCTTTAAGTCATTTTCTGCAATGGCAATCTTTTCTTCCACTGCCTCCAATTCCTTTTGCAGCCGCTTAGTCTCTAAAAGAAACAGATTTACATCATAGGTTTTTAACTCTTCCTTTAGTTTTAGGTATTCTTTTGCTTTGGCAGACTGCCGTTCTAAGGGACCAACCTGCTTTTCTAATTCCGACAGAATATCATTGACGCGGGTTAAATTCTTCTTTTCCTCTTCTAAATTCTTCTGTGCCTGCTGCTTTCTTCTTTTAAACTTCACAATTCCCGCTGCCTCATCAAAGAGCTCACGGCGTTCCTCCGGCTTACCGCTTAAGATACGATCAATCTGCCCCTGACCAATGATAGAATATCCTTCCTTGCCGATACCGGTGTCGTAAAACAGTTCCTGTACATCCTTTAAACGACAGTTTTTGCCATTGATGGAATATTCACTTTCCCCAGAACGGTAAACACGTCTTGCCACAGTCACTTCCTCGAAATCCACCGGCAGCTTTTTGTCTCCATTATCCAAGGTAATTGCCACATAAGCATAACCTAAAGGCTTTCTGCTCTCTGTTCCCGCAAAGATAACGTCCTGCATACTGGCACCACGAAGCTGCTTGGCACTTTGCTCTCCCAGCACCCAGCGCACTGCATCTGCCACATTGCTTTTACCGCTTCCGTTGGGTCCCACAATCCCTGTGATGCCGTTGTGGAAATCAAATACAATTTTATTTGCAAAGGATTTGAATCCATGCACTTCGATTGCTTTTAAATACATATTCCCTATTTCAGCTTTTTCAGTTTACAGATGGCTTGATAGGCGGCTTCCTGTTCTGCTGCCTTCTTGGTTCGTCCACTTCCCTGTCCTGCTGCTTCCTTTCCTATCAATACTTGTACCACAAAGCGCTTGTCATGGTCTGGTCCTTCTTCTCTAATAAGTTCATAACTTAAGTCGCCAACTCCAACACTCTGTACCATTTCCTGCAGGATAGTCTTGCTATCAAAAAAGAGTTTCTTATGTTCAATATCCGATAAAATAAATCTTAAAATAAACTCTTTTGCATTAGCAAAGCCACCATCTAAATAGATCGCTCCAATCAAGGCTTCCATGGCATCCGACACCACAGAGGCTCTCTCTCTTCCGCCAGTTAATTCTTCTCCCTTTCCCAAAAACAGATAATCTCCTAAATTTATCTCTCTGGTACAAAAAGCAAGTGTTGGCTCACAGACAAGACTTGCACGCATCTTTGTCATCTGTCCCTCCGGCATTTTCTTTTCACTGTGATACAAAAATTCACTTGATATTAATTCTAACACAGCATCCCCCAAAAATTCCAGTCTTTCATTGTTCTCAAATTTTGGTAATCTTCGCTCATTGGCATAGGAACTATGTGTCAGTGCATGTTTCAGCAGCTTGATATCATGAAACTTATAACCAATTTTTTTCTGTAATTCCTCCAGTTTATTCATCTCTTCACTTCCTTTTTTCATATCATTTTAAAAGCCCTGTATACACAGGGCTTCCAAAAACTGCTTTCACTAATTCAGAGCGTTTTTAATCTGCTCTACTGCATCGCCAACAGAAATTATCTTTTCTGCTTCCTCGTTTGGAATTTCAATATCGAATTCTTCTTCAATGCCCATGATAATCTGGAAGATATCCAAAGAATCAGCTCCTAAATCATCCACAAATGTTGTATTCATAGTAATTTCATCCGGGTCAACATTTAATACCTCTGCAATAATTTTTTGTAAAGCTTCAAATTCCATTTCTGTACATCCTTTCTTATTCTTCTTTTAATGCAATATTCAGCATAATTTTCTCATTAATTTTCTGCTCCTTAAAAGCAATACATTGAATAATTGAATTTTTTACCTCAATCGCTTTGGAGCTGCCATGAGTTTTTACTACTAACCCCTTTAGTCCCAGCAATGGTGCACCACCGTACTGGCTGGCATCAAAGGACTTTAAAGTTTCCTTTAAGGCCGGCTTTACAAGCAAGGCTCCGATTTTAGAACGCAGATTTGTCATCATACCGGATTTTACTTTGCCTATCAATGCCGCACCTACACCTTCGTATAATTTTAGAATCACGTTTCCCACAAAGGCTTCACAGACAATTACATCTGCCTGACCGTTTGGTATTTCTCTTGCCTCAATACTTCCAATAAAGTTAATGTCGGGACAATTTTTCAGTAAGGGATATGTTTCCTTCACCAGCATATTGCCCTTTTCTTCCTCGGCTCCAATATTAACTATGGCTACTTTGGGATTTTTTATACCCACAACATTTTCCATATAGATGGAACCCATCTTGGCAAATTGTACCAAATGAGAGCAACGAGCATCTACATTGGCACCACAGTCAATTAATAATGAAACTCCTTGGGTGGTGGGAATTAATGGTGCCAGCGGCGGCCGCTCCACACCCTTGATTCTTCCCACAATCAACTGACCGCCCACTAAAACTGCTCCCGAACTTCCGGCAGATACGAAAGCATCTGCTTCTTCGTTCTTCACCAAATTTAGTGCTGTCACAATGGAAGAATTTTTCTTTTTACGAATTGCCATTACCGGAGGTTCCCCTGTTTCAATGATCTCATCTGCATTGACAATTTCAATCTGAGACTCCTTGTATGTATGTTTTGCCAACTCGTCTTTGATCTTTTGTTCCTGCCCTACCAGAAATACTTTTATCTCCTGTCGCTCATTGACAGCCTCCACTGCCCCCTTCACAATCTCACCAGGTGCATTATCTCCACCCATAGCATCTACGGCTACCTTTACTGTTTCCTGCATACTTTCCTCCTTAGCACACCCCATAATCCAACTGCACACAATACAGTTTTTACTAATTATGTGTTGTGTCTATATGAAATATACTATATATATTTCTATAAATCAATATTTAATTTGATATTTTTTCCTTTTATGTGTAAAAAGGTTACTGTTCACTCCATTCCAGTAACGACGAGTCAAAGTCCATGCAAAATTTGCTTCGCAAATGGATTTTTCCATTGCTCTGTTATGATAATGGTTATTTAGACAAGCATAAAAAAAATCAAGAGATTATATATTATATAAACCCTTGATTTCTCTGCATCTTCTTGTCTTAATCAACTGCAATAATTTCTTTTTTGTTATATGAGCCGCAAGCTTTGCAAACTCTATGAGGCATCATTAATTTTCCACACTTGCTGCACTTTACTAAAGTTGGAGCAGACATTTTCCAGTTTGCTCTTCTCTTATCTCTTCTAGCTTTAGAAGATTTATTCTTTGGACAGATAGACATATATTACACCTCCTTAAATTGTTCAAATATATCGAGGAAAGCTGCCATTCGTGGATCTAAAACCGTTCTGTCACACCCGCACTGCTTCAGGTTTAAATCCTGTCCGCAAACACTGCATATACCTTGGCAGTCCTCTTTGCAGAGTACTTTCATAGGCCATTGCAACACGACTTCATCTGCAATCAATGCATCCACATCCAGCTGATATCCTGCTATATAATTGTTTTCATCCAACTGCTCTTCTCTCTCCTCCTCTGACAGTTTCATATCAGCCTCTCTGGAAAAATCAAGGCAGAACTCAGTAATTACATCCTTTAAGCATCTTCCGCATGGAATCGCAACCGAAAGGCTTACTTTGACCTTTATCAAAAGTTCCTGATTTCCTGTGTTGGTGATCACTAACTCCACCGGAGATTTTTCTACAATGGGAAACTCCTCGCCATGAAATTGAAAGCTTGTTCTCTCCAACTCTATTTTCTTTTCTACGGCTTTGCCTTCTTTGGACAAAATTTCTGATAAATGTATTTGCATAATAGTCTCCTATTCACACCTAAACAATTATAACTATGTATCTGCCATTTGTCAACATAATTTTTTAACTTTTCCACACTTTTTCCACCAAGCTGTTGGATTTCCATTACTGTTTTGCACCTTTACAGTTCCCTTTATACCAACTGTGCCTGTACTGCTGTCAACGCAATGACACCTACGATATCCTGTGCAGAGCAGCCTCTTGACAAATCATTCACTGGTCTTGCAATTCCCTGAAGCATTGGTCCGTATGCTTCTGCCTTGGCTAAACGCTGTACTAATTTATATCCAATATTGCCGCAGTCCAAGTTGGGGAACAGCAGCACATTGGCATGACCTGCCACTTCGCTTCCCGGTGCTTTGGAAGCACCAATGGATGGTACCAGCGCTGCATCTGTCTGTAACTCTCCATCCAGAGTAAGATGAGGGTACTGCTCATGGGCAATTCTGGTGGCCTCCACTACTTTATCTACCAATGGATGCTTTGCACTTCCCTTGGAGGAATGGGACAGCATGGCAATCACCGGTTTTGCACCAACAAGATTACGAAAACTCTTGGCACTGCTGTCTGCAATGGCCGCCAGCTCTTCTGCCGTAGGATCCTGATTCAAACCACAATCTGCAAACAAGAACGTTCCATTCTCACCATATTCGCAGTTTGGCACATCTAAAATAAAGAAACCTGACACCAGTTTTGTTCCGGGTGCTGTTTTTAATATCTGTAAAGATGGTCTCAGCACGTCTGCTGTGGCATGGCATGCTCCTGCCACCATACCATCTGCATCTTTTGCTTTTACCATAATAACCCCAAAGGTAAGCCAGTCATTGAGAAGTATTTCTCTTGCCTTTTCCATGGTCATTCCTTTGTTTTTACGGGTTTCATATAACAATTCCACATATTCTTCCAGCTTTGGTGTCTTGCTTGGCTCAATGATTTTTACCCCGCTTAAATCCACGTCCAGCCAGTTGGCACCATCTAAAATCTTTTCTTCCACTCCTACCATAATAATATCCGCAACACCCTCTTTTATTACCTGTGCTGCTGCGATTAAAGTTCTCTTATCCTTTGTCTCCGGAAGTACAATTGTTTTCTTGTCCTGCCTTGCTCTGTCTTTGATTACATCAATAAATGCCATGTTCCCTTTTCCTTTCACTATTGTTATTTTTTCCATTGCCGTAGGCAATTTTGCATGGTTCTTTGCTTGTAACTATGAAGATACTGAATAGTTACTTTTTCGTTTTCATATCATATGCTTTTATGTACGGTCTTATTTTTTGTTGATGTATACATTGTACAATAAATATTTTTTGTAAACAAGGTATGTACGAAATAAAAAACAGCTCGATATTTTTTTAACATGCATGATAAATTTTTGACAATATATATTGCTGTTATTATGACTTGAAGATTCTCTTTTGCTGTGATAATATTAAAAAGAAAAACGCAACTGAATAATTTTAAAAATCGTAATTAGGAGATTTACATGAAAACAGTAGGGTTGATTGCGGAATATAATCCGTTTCATAACGGGCACAAATATCATATGGAAGAAGCAAAAAAATTGACAAATGCAGACTATGTGGTGGTAGTCATGAGCGGTGACTTTACCCAGAGAGGCTGTCCCGCCATTATGGACAAGTTCGTCAGAGCTCACATGGCATTGGCAGAGGGTGCCGATCTTGTTATAGAACTGCCTGCAGTATATGCCACGGCAAGTGCGGAATACTTTGCACTGGGAGCCGTTTCTATTTTAGACCGTTTAGGCTGTGTGGATGCTTTGGTATTTGGCAGCGAAAGCTGGGATTCTTGCTCCTTCAACCAGATCGCAGAATTTCTCGTCAACGAACCTGAACCTTATCAGGCGATCTTAAAAGAAAAGTTATCTCTTGGTTTGTCTTATCCCTCTGCCAGAATTCAAGCACTTCAGGAAAGTTGTTCTGTTCCCAAAACAGAATTGGGCATGCTTTTGACAGAACCAAATAACATTCTTGCCTTAGAATATCTGAAAGCCTTAAAAAAACTGGACAGCAGCATAGCTCCTTTTGCCATAAAACGCATGGGGTCTTATTATTATGAAGAAAAAATCACTTCTGCTTATAGCTCTGCCACCTCCATTCGAAAGGCTCTGCTTCAGAATAGGATTCCCCTCACTGCCTTACGAAGCCAGATACCCGAAAATTCCTTCCCCATTTTTTGCCGTGCATTGGAATCCATCCCCCCCATCTCTTTGGATGATTTTTCCGGCTATGGTGCCTATGCACTGCTTTCTCATGAAACGGAATTGGAAGATATTTTTGATATTGATCCATTTCTTGCAAACCGTATTCGAAAAAATATGGAACAATACACATCATTATCTGCTTTTGCAGACCTTCTAAAAACAAAAGCCTACACCCATACCAGAATCACCAGAGCACTTTGCCATCTTCTGCTTCAGATAAAAACGGCAGATATGGAATATTATATAAACCACGGGATTTGCTCCTATGCCAGAGTTCTGGGCTTTCGCAAAGCTTCCTCCCCTCTTTTATCTGCCATAAAAAAAGCTTCTTCTCTGCCTCTTATTACAAAGCCCGCCAAGGCTTACTCACTGTTGGATGCCACAGCACTTGCTATGCTGAATCTGGACTTATATGCCAGCCGGGTTTACCACAGTGCCACAAAAAGAGGCATGGCATATGATGAGTATGCCACACCTTTTCTTCTTCTGAAATGATATTTACCTCTATTTTCGTTCTTAAACTTAATTCTTAAAGCTGTGAATTGGAGCCGGGATTCTTCCCGTTCTGTTTACAAAATCATCACAGGCAAATCTGTTTACTGGCATTACAGGAGCATACCCCAATAAGCCGCCAAATTCAACTGTTTCACCTACCCCTTTTCCAATCACGGGAATCACACGCACTGCTGTGGTTTTCTGATTGACCATACCAATGGCCATTTCATCCGCAATGATACCAGAGATCGTTGCCGGAGTGGTATCTCCCGGAATGGCAATCATATCCAGACCCACAGAGCATACACAGGTCATAGCCTCTAACTTTTCTAAGGTAAGGGCTCCTGCAATCACTGCATCAATCATACCCTGATCCTCGCTGACAGGAATAAATGCACCACTTAAACCACCCACATAGGAAGATGCCATCACACCACCCTTCTTCACCTGATCATTTAATAAGGCAAGGGCTGCGGTGGTTCCTGGAGCACCCGGATGCTCCAACCCGATTTCCTTGAGAATATCTGCCACGCTGTCTCCTACTGCCGGAGTAGGTGCTAAAGATAAGTCAATAATACCAAAGGGAATTCCCAACTCCTTTGATGCCTCCTTTGCCACTAACTGCCCCACTCTGGTAATCTTAAAGGCAGTTTTCTTGATGGTTTCGCAAAGCACTTCAAAGCTTTCTCCCCTTACCTTTTCCAATGCAGTCTTTACCACACCCGGACCGGATACACCTACATTGATCACTGCATCCGCCTCTGTGACACCATGAAAAGCTCCTGCCATAAAGGGATTGTCATCCGGTGCATTGCAGAATACCACCAGCTTGGCACAGCCTAAAGAATCATTCTCTTTGGTATGCTGGGCGGTTTCTTTTACAATTTGTCCCATCAGACGCACTGCATCCATATTCAGTCCTGTTTTGGTGGAACCCAGATTTACAGAACTGCACACACGCTCCGTTTTTGCCAGTGCTTCCGGAATGGATCGGATTAAGTATTCGTCGTAAGTAGTCATTCCCTTGGAAACCAGTGCAGAATAACCGCCAATAAAGTTTACGCCCACCTCATGAGCCACCTTATCTAAGGTTTCTGCGATGGTTACATAATCTTCGGGGCTTTTACAGGCTCCGCTGCCAATAATAGAGATAGGTGTTACGGAAATTCTCTTATTTATAATTGGAATACCATACTTATGCTGAATTTTCTCACCGGTTGCCACCAAATCCTTTGCCAGTCCAGTGATTTTTTCATATATTTTTCTATTTACTTCCTTTAAATCAGAATCGGTACAATCCAATAAACTGATGCCCAGAGTAATGGTTCTCACATCCAGATTCTCCTGTTCGATCATTTTATTGGTTTCATTTACCTCAAACATGTTAATCATAAGTTTTTCTACCTTTCTTTTCAATAATGACATCCTTGCAAAATCACCCTCTGTCGTGGGTTCTTGCTTTTTCTCATAGAAATCTAGATACGATGCATCATGTTAAATATTTCTTCATTTTGACATTTAATTGCCACACCGATTTCTTCTCCTATTTTGTCTAATTCCTGCTGAATGGTTCCGAAGTTTTTCGATGCTGCATTCATATCCACAATCATCATCATGTTAAAGTAATCTTGTACAATGGTCTGGGAAATATCTAAAATATTTACATTTGTGTCTGCCAAATAAGTGCATACCTTTGCAATAATCCCTACTGTGTCTTTACCGATAACTGTAATAATTGTCTTTTTCATTTTGTCCTCCATTTTCTGTGCACTGCACATATATTTTCGTAACTATTCAGTACCTTCATAGTTACGAGCAAAGAACCATGCAAAATTG
>CAMWHJ010000005.1 GCA_947174015.1 uncultured Lachnospiraceae bacterium
CCACTTTTTCTTACGGTCTGTGCAGTAAATGCACAGACCTACTGAACAGTTACGGCAGTGTTTCCAAATAGCACAGGGGCTTGTATGGAACGGATATGCTTTTTGTGAAGTTTGTGAACAACAAAAAAAGTGCGGTGAAAACCGCACTTTTTCCTTAACCCGTTGTTTATAAATGTAGTTCTTTCTTCTTAAATAAATTTATATTTATATTACAAAAAAAGGTACATTAATAAATAATGATTAAAGCTTTGTTACATTAGTAGCCTGTGGTCCTTTTGCACCTTCAATGATGTCGAATTCAACAGCCTGACCTTCTTCTAAGGACTTGAAACCATCCATGTTTAAACCAGAATAATGTACAAATACATCATTGCCAGCTTCGTCAGAAATAAATCCGTATCCCTTTTGGTTATTGAACCATTTAACTGTACCTTTGTTCATGCTAATACCTCCAAAAATAAAATCCGACTGCACAATTGCAATCCTTTTTAAGAATATCACAAAAATTAAAAATTGTAAAGTTGTTTTTTTACGAATATTCTGTTATGCTGATTTGTAGTTCTTGCGGACAGTAACAAATTGGAAGGCAACATTCCATGAAACATGAAAAACACTAAAATTATAACAGGACTGCTGCTATGTGGTAAACAGAGCAAGACTTGCGAATGACAGAGCAGCATTTCATCATATAAAATAGAATGATTGGCTTGTTTCGATAAGAAATGGGAGGTACAGGAAATGAAAATATTGTTGACAGGTGCTACCGGTTTTTTGGGAAGTAAAATTTTACGAAGACTGCTTCAGGAGAAATATCAGGTGGTGGTGCTAAAAAGGAGCACTTCAGATAACAAAAGGATTGTGAAATATTTATCAGATTGTAGTGTCTATGATGCGGATACACAGTTCATAGAAGAAATTTTTGCAGCCGAAAGACCTCAGGTGGTGATTCATTGTGCAGCGGCTTATGGCAGAGGTGACAGCAATCCGTCACAGGTGGTTGATACGAATCTGATGTTTGGCATAAAGCTTTTGGAGGCGGCCAGTCACCATGGCTGTGAATGGTTTGTCAATACTGGCAGTTACAGCACCAAGCAAATTGAAGAAAACGGCAGAGTGGAGAAGAAAATTTATATGGCGGATTACACTTTGTCCAAACAGCAGTTTATCTGTTGGGGACAGGAGTTTGCAGCATTGAAAAGAATCCATTTTATTACTTTGAATCTGGAACACATTTTCGGTGAGGATGATGATGAGGGAAAATTTGTGCATTTGGTGGAAAGAAACTGTATGCAGCAGCAGGTGATGGAATTGTCTGACGGTATGCAGCTAAGAGATTACATCTATTCGGAAAATGTGGTGGATGCCTATCTGTGTGTGCTGGCACATTTAGAAGAATTAAAAGGCTTTCATGTTTTTGAGGTGGGTATGGGGGAGCCTATTACATTGAAAGAATTTGTACTTCTGATGAAAGAGGTTTCCAGTAGTCCCATTGACTTGAGATTTGGTGTTCGCCCCAGAAATTCTTGCGAACCGGAATGTTCTGTGGCAGATATAAAGGGGCTTAGAGATTTAGGCTGGCAGCCTTATCTTTCCAGAAGAGAGGGAATCCAAAGAATGTTTCAGAAAGACAGAAGAGAAGGAAGAATTTAAAGAAATATAGTAACTATTCAGTACCTTCATAGTTACAAGCAAAGAACCATGCAAAATTGCCTACGGCAATGGTTCTTTGCCTGTTATATCCACTTTTTCTTACGGTCTGTGCAGTAAATGCACAGACCTACTGAACAGTTACGAAATATAACTATTTTTGTACAGATCAGGCAGTGTTGAAGGAAGAGTTACTTAACAATAGAAGAAAAGATTTTTGGAAAGCTGCAGTAAGGATTTCAAAGGCAGACAAACAAAAAGAAAATAAAGTCAAATAGTTGGTGCAGCGTAAAAATTTGTAGATTTTCATAAAAAATATATTTTGTGAAAAATAGCAAAAAAAGGAATAAAAAAATAAGTACTATCGTACTAAGAAATGGAAAAGTTTTAGATATAATTGCTAAAAAGTTTTGGAATAAAACGGAGAATGTACAAAAAAGTAACAAATGAAAAAGTAAATTTTTATGGAAGAAAACAGAAAGGTGTACAAGGTTTTCTTGACAAATAATATACAAACTGATACAATGGACGAAGTGTTAATGAGATTTAACATTTTTGTAACAAGTAGTGAGAAACAAAGGGAGAACATAATCAGGAGGTTCTGATGAAGAATACAATGAAAAAGGTTGTTACCAGTGTTTGTGTATTAGGAACAGCAGTTTTTGTGAATCAGGCAGTGCTTGCACCAAACGTTTTGACGGTAAAGGCTGCAGAGGACATTGCAATCAGCATAGGAAGTGCCACTGTTTTGGGCAGCACAAGAGACGATGGGGCAGTTGTGGAGACCGCTGAGACAGTACTTACTGCCGAACCTGTGGATGATAAAATTGCAGGTTACACCAATTTAGGGATTGCACATGTGGATAATTATTTAAATGTCCGTGAAGGTGCTGGTGAAGATCAGAAGCTAATTGGTAAAATGTCCAAGAATGCCGGTTGTGAGATTCTTGGAGTAGAAGGAGAATGGACAAAGATTAAGTCTGGCAAGGTGGAAGGCTATGTAAAGTCGGAATATCTTTACACAGGAGAAGAAGCAAAGCAGGTTGCATCAGAGGCGATTACCATGATGGCAACGGTTGTAAATACAGAAACCCTACGGGTAAGGACAGGTCCAAGTATGGAGGATTCTACCGTAGATTTAATTCCTTTAGGAGAAAAATTGGAAGTTATTGAAGACATGGGTGAATGGATTAAGGTAACCTTTGACTCTGACGAAGGATATATTTCAGCAGAATATGTACAATTATCCGAAGAATTGGAGTCGGCAGTAACCATTACAGAATTACAGTATGGTGAGGGTGTATCTGATGCCAGAGTATCTATTGTACAGTATGCAAAACAGTTTTTGGGCAATCCTTATGTGTGGGGAGGAACCAGTCTTACCAACGGTGCAGACTGCTCTGGATTTGTTTTGAGTTTATATGCAAAGTATGGAATTGGGCTTCCGCATTCCTCCAGAGCACAGGCCAACTGTGGAACCAGAATTAATCCCGCAGATGCCAGACCGGGAGATTTGTTCTTCTATGGTAATGGTTCCGGCATCAACCATGTGGCTATGTACATAGGTGGTGGACAAGTAATCCATGCAAGTACAGAGAGAACGGGTATTCGCATTTCCAACGCATATTACCGTACACCAGTATGTGCAGTCAGTTTGTTAAATTAAAAGAATATATTTTTATAGAAGAAAAAGAACGATAATATTGTCGTTCTTTTTCTTTCTTGTATTTGAGTTTTTTAATTTGGAAAAGAAGTCTTGCAAAACAGGGTAAAATATGGGAAAATAAAAATATTGTGTGATGGTAAGGAGGAAGATGGTAAATGGAATATCGAAAACAATATGAAGCCTGGCTTGCAGATAAATATTTTGATCAGGACACCAAGGCAGAGCTGCGGGTATTAGAGGGCAATGAGAAAGAGATAGAAGATAGATTTTACAAAGAGTTAGAGTTTGGTACCGGAGGATTGCGTGGTGTGATTGGGGCAGGAACCAACCGCATGAACATATATACGGTCCGCAAAGCCACTCAAGGATTGGCAAATTATATCAAAGCATGTAAAGGACAAGAAAAGGGAGTGGCAATCGCCTATGATTCCCGAAAAATGTCACCGGAATTTGCAGATGAAGCAGCACTTTGCTTAAATGCCAACGGCATTCGGGCATATGTATTTCCTTCCCTGCGTCCCACGCCGGAATTATCCTTTGCAGTCCGGGAATTGAACTGTATTGCCGGAATTGTCATTACGGCCAGCCATAATCCAAGGGAGTACAATGGCTATAAGGTATACTGGGAAGACGGTGCTCAGATTACGCCGCCCCATGACAAGAATATTCTGGCAGAGGTTGCCAAGGTAACAAATTACAGTGATGTATACACCATGGATAAGGACAAGGCTGTGGAATCCGGTATGTATCAGGTGATTTCCTCCGAAATTGACGATAAGTATATGGAGGAATTGAAAAAGCAAAGTATACACCCAGAGATGATACGGGAGATGTCTAAGGATATTAAAATTGTGTATACACCGCTGCATGGAACAGGTAATCTTCCGGTGCGGCGGGTATTAAAGGAACTAGGCTTTGAAAATGTCTATGTGGTAAAGGAACAGGAACAGCCGGATGGAAGTTTTCCAACGGTAAGCTATCCAAATCCGGAAGATGCCAAAGCATTTGAACTGGCATTGCAGCTTGCCAGAGAAAAGGATGCAGATATTGTGCTGGCAACGGACCCAGATGCAGATCGTCTTGGGGTGTATTGTAAGGACAATAAAAGCGGTGAATATGTAAGTTTTACTGGAAATATGTCTGGTATGCTGATTGCAGAATATATTTTAAGAGAGAAAAAGAAAACAGGTACTCTGCCGAAAAATGGAGCTTTGGTGAAAACCATTGTAACGACCAATATGGCAGACCCGATTGCAGAGGAGTATCAGGTAAAACTCATAGAGGTACTTACCGGCTTTAAATACATTGGAGAGCAGATTCGTCTCTTTCAAGAGCAGGGCACATATGAATATGTGTTTGGTTTGGAGGAAAGCTATGGATGTCTGGCAGGAACCTATGCCAGAGATAAGGATGCCTGTGTGGCAGTGATGATGCTCTGTGAGGTGGCTGCTTACTGTAAAAGTAAGGGAAAAACCCTCTGGGACGAAATGATTGCCATGTATGAGAAATATGGCTATTATAAGGAGGGTTTGTCCACCATAACTTTGAAGGGAATTGATGGGGCAGAGCAGATTCAAAAAATTATGGATGATTTAAGAAAAAACCCACCTAAAAACTTTGGCTGTTTTTCCGTAAAGGTGGTAAGAGATTACCAAAAGGGAAAATGCGTGAATGTAGAAACAAGAGAGGAATATGACACCAAGCTGCCAGCTTCCAATGTAATGTATTTTGAATTGGACAAAAATGCCTGGTGCTGTGCCAGACCCTCTGGCACAGAGCCAAAGATTAAGTTTTATATGGGTGTTAAGGGAGAAAGTTTAGAAGAAGCAGACCGTCTGTTAATGGAATTGACGGAAGCATTGCTCACCTTGGCAAACTAGAAGAAAGGAACAAAGAACATGAGTAAGAAAGTACGAACAAGATTTGCACCAAGTCCCACAGGACGTATGCATGTGGGAAATCTGAGGACGGCACTATATGCCTATTTGATTGCAAAGCATGAAGGAGGAGATTTCCTGCTGCGAATTGAGGATACGGATCAGGAACGCTTTGTGGAGGGTGCTGTTGATATTATTTATAGAACTTTGGAAAAGACAGGATTAATCCATGATGAAGGACCGGACAAGGATGGCGGTGTGGGACCTTATGTGCAGAGTGAACGCCACAAGGCTGGGATTTATTTAAAATATGCACAGGAATTGGTGGAGAAAGGAGAGGCTTATTACTGTTTCTGTGACAAAGAGCGGTTAGACAGTCTGAGAACTCAGGTGGCAGGTAAGGGGATTGCCTTATATGACAAACATTGTCTGGGACTTTCCAAGGAAGAGGTGGAAGAGAAGCTGAAACAGGGTGTGCCCTATGTGATTCGCCAGAACAATCCCACAGAGGGAACCACCACCTTTCATGATGAAATTTATGGAGATATTACCGTAGACAATGGGGAATTAGATGATATGATTTTGATAAAGTCTGACGGTTACCCCACTTATAATTTTGCCAATGTGGTGGATGATCATTTGATGGGCATTACTCATGTGGTTCGAGGAAATGAATATCTGTCCTCTTCGCCAAAGTACAACCGTCTCTATGAGGCCTTTGGCTGGGAGGTGCCGGTATATGTACACTGCCCATTGATTACCAATGAGGAGCATAAGAAATTGAGCAAGCGAAGCGGACATTCTTCCTATGAGGATTTGATAGAGCAGGGCTTTTTGACGGAAGCAGTGGTAAATTTTGTGGCATTGCTGGGATGGTGCCCGGAGGATAACACAGAAGTGTTTTCCTTGGAAGAATTGGTAGAAGCCTTTGATTATAAGCATATGAGCAAATCACCTGCAGTTTTTGATATGGTAAAACTAAAGTGGTTAAATGGTGAATACATGAAAGGCATGGATTTTGACAAGTTTTATCCGATGGCATTGCCTTATATAAAAGAAGTGATCACCAGAGATTTGGATTTAAAAAAAATTGCAGCGATGGTAAAAACCAGAATTGAGGTATTTTCGGATATTAAGGACCATATCGATTTCTTTCAGGAAGTTCCGGAATATGATACATCCATGTACTGCCATAAAAAAATGAAGACAAATCAGGAATCTTCTTTGCAGGTCTTAAAAGAACTTCTGCCTGTGTTGGAAGCACAGAGTGATTACAACAATGATGCTTTGTATGAAATGCTCACAGGCTTTGGAAAAGAACATGAGTATAAGAACGGTTATGTTATGTGGCCGGTGCGTACAGCACTTTCCGGTAAGCAGATGACACCGGGCGGTGCCACAGAGCTGATGGAGGTTCTTGGAAAAGAAGAATCCATTGCAAGAATCAAAGCTGCCATTGAAAAATTAGAAGGCTAAAATGAACGTAAATGAATCTCAACAAAGAGCCATTACTCATAAGGAGGGGCCTATGCTTGTCTTGGCAGGCCCCGGCTCTGGCAAAACTTTCGTAATTACCTCCAGAACAAAATACTTAATTGAAGAATGCGGCATTTTGCCGGAACGGATTCTTGTCATTACCTTTACCAAGGCAGCGGCACAGGAAATGCGGGAACGTTTTTATAAACTCATGGAGGGAGAGACACCCAAAGTAACCTTTGGAACCTTTCATGCAGTGTATTTTACCATTTTAAAATATGCTTATGGACTGCGGGCAGACAATATTATCCGGGATGACCAGAGGATAGGCTATCTGAGGGAGCTGATTCACAAGTACAATCTTGAGATAGAGGATGAAAATGAATTTATTTCCGATCTCACATCAGAAATCAGCCGGGTAAAATCCGAGAAAATTGATTTGGCAAATTACTATTCTGTCAACTGTTCCGCAGAGATATTCCGAAAAATATTTTATGGCTATAAGGAAAAGATGGAGCAGGCAAGGCTGATTGATTTTGATGATATGCTGCTGATGTGTAATGAACTTTTGAAAGAAAACCAGCAAGTACGGGAATTTTGGCAGTCCCGGTATACTTATATTTTGATTGATGAGTTTCAGGATATCAATAAAATCCAGTATGACAGCATTCGGATTCTGGCAGAGCCGGAGAATAATCTGTTTATTGTGGGGGATGATGACCAGAGCATTTACCGCTTTCGTGGTGCCAAACCGGAGATCATGCTGGGATTTGAGAAAGATTATCAGAATGCAAAACGGCTGGTGCTGGACTATAATTACCGTTCCACGGAAAATATCATCAAAGCGGCAGGAATGGTGATAAAAAATAACAACAAACGTTTTGAAAAAGATATCAAAACCATTCACGGGGAGGGGGATAAGGTGAGGGTAAGGCACTTTAAAACCCAAAAAGAAGAGGTGGAGGCAGTGATTCAGGAAATTGTGAAGGAGAGAAAGGAAGGCAGATCCTTAGAGGAAATTGCGGTACTCTTTCGAACCAATACCCAGCCAAGGCTTCTGGCACAGAAGATGGTGGAATACAATATTCCGTTCAAAATGCGCGATGAGGTACCAAATCTTTACAACCACTGGATTGCCCAGAATATTTTCACTTATATCCACATGAGTCAGGGAGAAATCCTGCGGAGAGATATGCTTCAGGTGATGAATCGTCCAAAGAGATACATCAGTCGGGATTCTTTGGATTCAGAAGTGGTGGATTTGTCCGAATTGGCAAATTATTATAAGGATAAGGATTGGATGGTGGAACGTATTGACAAGCTAAAATACGACCTTGCCATGGTGAAATCCATGACACCCTATGGGGCAATACGCTACATTCAAAAGGCCATGGGATATGAAGAATATCTGAAGGAATATGCAGAATACCGAAAGATTAAAGTGGATGAATTAATGGATGTGATAGACGAGATGGCAGAGGCTTCCAAGGATTACAAAACGTATGAAGAATGGTTTGTGCATATTCAGGAATATACCGAGGAAATGAAACAGCAGGCTGTCAAGAATAGGAATATAGTAAATGCAGTGACCTTTACCACCATGCACAGTTCCAAGGGCCTGGAATATGAAAGTGTTTATATCATCGATGCCAATGAAACCATTGTACCTCACAAGAAGGCGGTCACAGAGGGGGATATCGAAGAAGAACGGAGAATGTTTTATGTGGCAATGACCAGGGCCAAAAAGAAACTTACCATCTGCTGGGCAGAAGAACGGTATCACAAGGAAATGACAGTATCCCGCTTTGTGAACGAACTGCTGTATGATGTGGATAAATTAAAGGAAGGTGCAGGGGTGTATCACAAGAAATACAAGCATGGGGTGATACAGAAGTGTGACGGTGATAAACTGACCATTTATTTTGAAGCCAGCAGACGAACCTTTGTGTTCAGCAAAGAATATTGTATCGGAAACCATATTTTAGAATTTTAACTTGCAATTTGCGAATCAGTCATATATAATAAACATATCGAATGAAAGTTCGGTATGTTTATTTGGTTTGAGTCATTATATTATGGGAGAAATTTATCGTAACAATTCCATGCAAACGGGTAGTTTGCTCCACAGTTACGGTTTGTCCATGTATCTTTCGGTATATCGCCGGCAATTCATGTGAAGGGAACAGAATATTTGAGGACAGGAGGAAATTTGTTTCGAACAATATTATCAGGAGCCATCCATGGCATTGAGTGTAAAAGTGTCAGTGTGGAGGCAGATGTAAGCAATGGGCTGCCCAGCTTTCTCATGGTGGGCTTTTTGAGCAGTGAGGTAAAGGAGGCATCAGAGAGAGTGCGCAATGCTTTGCGGAATTCAGGAATCCAACTGCCGGCAAAGCGGTTTACCATAAATCTGTCTCCGGCAGATATGCGTAAATCGGGGACTGCCTTTGACCTTCCCATTGCTGCTGTTTTGTTGGCAGCATTGGAAGAGATTCCAGAGGAAAGTTTAAAGGATGTTTTTATGGCAGGAGAGCTGAGTCTTAACGGAAGAGTAAATGGAGTCTGTGGTATTTTAGCCATGGCAGTTTATGCAAGGGAACGGGGAATGAAATATCTGGTGGTGCCCAAGGAGAATGCCAAGGAGGCAGCCATCGTTTCTGGAATACAAGTTATCGGTGTGGAACATTTAACCCAGATGATAGAATTTATGAAGGACAAAACAAGTATGGTTTCCGAGCATATTAATATAGAAGAAATTTTTCAAAACAGTCAGAAAGGCTTGCTGGATTTTGGAGATATCTGCGGTCAGGAACGGGCAAAGAGAGCTGTGGAAATTGCCGCTGCCGGCAGACATAACATTCTGCTGATAGGTGCACCAGGTACCGGGAAATCAATGCTGGCTAAGCGCATACCGGGAATTTTATCCCCTTTGACCTTGGAAGAGAGTATTGCCATTACCAAGGTCCACAGCATTGCCGGAGTGTTGGATAAGGACAATCCTCTTTTAACAGACAGACCTTTTCAGCAGCCCCATCATACCATTTCCCCTTTTGCACTGGCAGGCGGTGGCAGGAATCCTAAACCGGGAGTGATTAGCCTTGCTCACAGAGGTGTCTTGTTTTTGGATGAACTGCCGGAATTTCACCGGGAGTCCTTGGAGATTTTGCGACAGCCCTTGGAGGATAAGGAGATTCATATTTCCAGAGTAAATGGCAATTACACTTTTCCGGCGGAAATTATGCTGGTAGCCGCCATGAATCCATGCAAGTGCGGCTATTACCCAGATAGAAACCGCTGCAAATGTACCCCGGCAGAAATCAATCATTATCAAAGCCGAATTTCCAAGCCTCTTCTGGACAGAATTGATTTGTATGTGGAGGTGGAAGAAGTTACCTATGAAAAATTAAGTGCCCCACGGATGAAGCAAGGACTGCAAAGTGAAAAGATGAGAAAGAATATAATAAGAGCAGGGCAAGTACAGGCACAACGATATGAAAAGAAGCCATATTGTTTTAATTCAGAGTTAGATGAAATGGGGCTGTTAGAGTTTTGTGCTCTGGAAGAAAAGGAGAAAAAGTTAATGGAGAAAATCTTTCACAAGCTAAAGCTTTCTGCCAGAGGGTATCACAGAATGTTGAAGGTAGCCAGAACCATAGCTGATTTAGAGGGAGAGGAACGGATACGGGAGCATCATTTGAAGGAAGCGGTATCCTATCGCAAAAATACGATGATGGAATAGGAGGTGCAGATGGAAGAATTAGAATATAAATACTGGTTTTATACGCTGGACTATTTAAGTCACAGGGAATGTGAACGATTGTTAAAAGAATATCATTGCATAGAAAATATATTTCAACTGTCTCAAGGGACCATAGAGCAGTTGCCTTGGCTTTCCAAACGTGCCAAAAGCAGCCTTATCCATCAGAGAAATCCATGCCGGATAATAGAAAGAATACAGTATGTGCAGGAAAAAGGAATGGGTTTTGTGTGTATCACAGACAAAGAATATCCCCAGCGATTGCGGTATCTGAAAGATAAGCCCAAAGCACTGTTTTATCTGGGGGAACTGCCGAAAGAGGAAAAATATGCAGTGGCTGTCATTGGAGCCAGGGACTGCAGCAACTATGGAAAACGTCTGGCAGAGGAGATAGGAGATGCATTGGCAAAGGGGGGAGTCAATGTGATCAGCGGCATGGCACGGGGAATCGACAGCTATGCCCAGAAAAAAGCTTTAGATATGGGCGGAAGAAGTTATGGGGTGTTGGGGTGTGGAGTGGATGTATGCTATCCCAAAACAAATTGGTGCTTGTATGAACAATTGATAGAAAAGGGTGGGATATTATCAGAATTTTTACCGGGCATGCCGGCAAAAGCCATAAACTTTCCGCAGCGAAACAGAATTATCAGTGGTATATCGGATGCTGTGGTGGTGGTGGAGGCAAAAAGACAAAGCGGCACCTCCATAACGGTGGGGTATGGTTTGGAACAAGGCAAAGATATCTACGCAGTACCCGGAAGAGTGGATGACAGTCTCAGTGAGGGCTGTAATCTCTTGATTTCTCAAGGGGCTTATCCGGTGTTGAGCATAGAAGAGATGATGAGAGATATGGGAATTGTGGAAGAAAAAAATTTAAAATTTCATAAAAAAATGGAGATTCCTCTTGAAAGTAGATTCAAATTGGTGTATGATTGCTTAGATTTTATACCAAAGTCTGTTGTAAAACTTGTGGAGGAGACAGGTATAGATAATTTGGAAGAAATCAATCAAATTCTGTTTGATTTAGAAATAGATGACAGAATCCAACAGGCTGGAACAGGATATTATGTTCGAAGGTAATGGTTCGGAAATGTCACCAAAGGAGGAGTATATGGCTAAATATCTGGTAATCGTGGAATCACCTGCCAAGGTGAAGACAATCAAAAAGTTTTTAGGAAGTAATTATGAGGTGGCTGCCTCAAATGGTCATGTGCGTGATTTGCCCAAAAGCCGCTTAGGTATTGACATAGAGAATGATTATGAACCAAAATATATTACCATTCGCGGCAAAGGAGATATTTTGGCAAATTTGAGAAAACAGGCGAAAAAAGCAGATAAAATCTATCTGGCAACGGACCCTGACCGTGAAGGAGAGGCAATTTCATGGCATTTGGCACAATCCCTGAAAGCAGAACCGGAAAAGCTGTATCGAATCAGCTTTAATGAGATCACCAAGAATGCAGTGAAAGAATCCATTAAGAATGCCAGGGAAATTGACATGAATCTTGTGGATGCCCAGCAGGCAAGAAGAATGCTGGACAGAATGGTGGGGTACCGTATCAGTCCTTTACTCTGGGCAAAGATTAAGCGGGGGTTAAGTGCCGGAAGAGTACAATCGGTGGCATTGCGTATTATCTGCGATCGGGAAGAGGAAATTAACTCCTTTATTCCGGAAGAATACTGGACGTTGGAACAGGAATTTTCCGTTGCCAAAGGTAAGAAGAACATTACAGCAAAGTTTTACGGCAAAGACAGAAAAATGGCAATTCACTCTCAGGAAGAGCTGCAGCAAATTCAGCAGGAACTGGCGGGAGCAGAATACAAGGTGGAGGAAGTGAAAAAGAGCAAGCGAATCAAAAATTCTCCAAGACCCTTTACCACCAGTACCTTACAGCAGGAAGCCGCCAAGACATTGAATTTTTCTACGCAGAAAACCATGCGGCTGGCACAGCAGCTTTATGAAGGGGTGGAGATCAAAGGTGCTGGCACCGTAGGTATTATCACTTATCTGCGTACGGATTCCACAAGAATTTCTGAGGAAGCGGAACAAAGTGCCAGAGAATATATTGCTTCCCAGTTTGGGGAAAAATATATTTCGGAAACAATTAAAGCTTTAAAAAACAATAAAAAAATTCAGGATGCCCATGAGGCCATTCGACCCACGGACATTACCAGAACACCTGTGATAATGAAAGAGTATCTTTCCAGAGATCAGTTCCGGCTTTATCAGCTTATTTGGAAACGCTTTGTGGCAAGTCAGATGGCAGAGGCGGTGTATGATACCGTAAATGTAAAAATTGAGGCAGCCGGCTATCGCTTTACCGCCAGCGGTTCCAAACTTGCTTTTGATGGTTTCATGTCTGTGTATGTAGGTGGAGACATGGAAAAAGAAAACGGTCATATTCCGTTAGAGCTGTTGGAGAAAGGTACGGTGCTGAAATGTGAAAATTGCGAGGCAAAGCAGCATTTTACACAGCCGCCGGCTCATTATACGGAAGCAGCACTGGTAAAAACCTTAGAGGAATTGGGCATAGGACGCCCCAGTACTTATGCACCTACCATTTCCACAATCATTGCCAGAAGATATGTGGCAAAAGAAAACAAGAATCTGTATGTGACAGAGATTGGAGAAGTGGTAAATGCCATGATGAAGGAAGCCTTTCCCAGTATTGTGGATTTAAGCTTTACCGCCAATGTGGAAATGCTCTTGGATAATGTGGCAGAGGGGACAGTAAACTATAAGACCATTATCCGCAACTTTTATCCTGACTTAGAAGAAGCTGTGGAGAAGGCTGAACGAGAGTTGGAAAAGGTAAACATTGAGGATGAAGTCACGGATGTGATCTGCGAAGAATGCGGAAAAAATATGGTGATTAAATATGGTCCCCATGGAAAGTTTCTTGCCTGTCCGGGATTTCCTGACTGCCGCAACACAAAACCGTACTTGGAAAAAATCGGGGTGGAATGTCCAAACTGTGGAAAAGATGTGGTGATTCGCAAGACAAAAAAAGGAAGAAAATATTATGGCTGTGAGAACAATCCGGAATGTGAATTTATGACATGGCAGAAGCCAAGCAAAATAAAATGTGATAAGTGCGGTAAGTATATGTTGGAAAAAGGAAATAAGATTGTATGCTCTGACGAGACATGCGGTAATATAGTATTAAAGAAAGACTTGGAAGAAACAGACCAAAATGAAAAAAAATAGATGGAACTACATTATAAATCAGGCATTTATAATTGAATTGTAATATAAATTCTGATAAATAATGGTAATATTGCAATAATGTATTAAATTGATTGATTTTAAGAAAAAATTGTGATAGACTTAACGTATGTTTTGGACAGCAGCAAATATAAGAAACAATAGATTTTAGAAATGAAATCAGGAGGCGCATCATATGAGTGTACAATTACTAGATAAAACACGAAAGATTAATAAGCTTTTGCACAATAACAGTTCTCATAAAGTGGTATTTAATGATATTTGCAATGTGCTTACCAGTATTTTGGATTCCAATATTTTAGTTATCAGCAAGAAAGGCAAGGTTCTGGGAGTGGGGACATGTTCCGGTGTGGATGAGATAAAGGAACTGATACAGGACGAGGTAGGTGGTTTTATTGATGGAATGCTGAATGAGCGTCTTTTGGGAGTGTTGTCCACAAAGGAAAACGTTAATCTGCATACACTTGGATTTGAAGCAGAAGATGTGAGAAAGTATCAAGCCATTATTACCCCCATAGATATTGCAGGAGAACGGCTGGGTACCTTATTTATTTACAAATGTGATAAACAGTATGAAATTGATGATATTATTTTAAGCGAATATGCCACTACGGTGGTGGGACTGGAAATGATGCGCTCTGTCAATGAAGAGAATGCAGAGGAGGAGAGAAAAATTCAAATTGTAAGATCGGCTCTCTCGACCTTGTCTTTTTCGGAATGTGAAGCAATTATCCATATTTTTGATGAACTGAAAGGAAATGAAGGGATTTTAGTTGCGAGCAAAATCGCTGACAGAGTAGGAATTACTCGTTCTGTCATCGTAAATGCACTTCGAAAATTTGAAAGTGCCGGTGTTATCGAGTCCAGATCATCTGGAATGAAAGGAACCTATATTAAGGTAGTGAATGATGTGGTGTTTGATGAGATCCAACGCATAAAAAAGGGAGAAAAACCTAATTAAAAGAACGGCAGAGGCTGTTCTTTTATCCATATATAGGGATATTACGGAAATATTACAAAATGGGTTAAAAGGTACATAAAAAGGAAATAAATAATAGGGCAAAAGTACCGAAGAAGAAAGAAAATAAAAATGTATGAAAAAAAAAAATCAGATTAGAGGGAAAATGCAAAAAAATGTCTTGTGCCATTTCTGAAAATCCTATATAATAGGTATAGTTAAGAATGGAAAAGAATGAGGAAGGAGCGATAAAACATGTTTAGTTCCAATGCATTTAATTACATTAATATATTGGACAAAGCGGCAGATGCCAGTGCGTTGAGAGGAAAAGCCATTAACAATAATCTTGCCAATGCAGATACTCCGAATTATAAGAGGCAGGATGTGGACTTTGAAAGTGTCCTGCAAAGAGAATTGGGGTCTTATCGGTCGAAGTACAAATCCAATGCATCAAGAGTGAAACGAGTGAATCAGAATCTGGAGAACCTTGAGGTGGGTACTTATACAGATATGGTGAATTATTCTTATCGTCTTGATAGAAATAATGTGGATCCAGATATTGAAAATGTAGAGCTGGCGGCTAATGTCGAAAAATATAATGGTCTTATTGACGGTATGACTTCGGAATTTGAACGCTTGAAAATGGTTATGAAATAATTTAGGGGAGGAATGAGAAAATGTCTATTTTTAATTCTTTTGATATATGTGCCTCTGGTATGTCGGCGCAAAGATTTCGATCCGATATCATCATGCAGAATATTGCCAATGTCACAACCACCAGAACAGAAGATGGGACACCTTACAGAAGACGTGTTGTAACTTTCGCAGAGAAGACCAATACGCCTTTTAGTCATGTGCTGGCACGTACCAGTGCGGATGTTGTTGGAGCAGGAGTGAAAGTTACCAGAGTATCGGAGGATTATGAGACAGAGATGGTAATGGCATACGATCCTTCCCATCCGGATGCGGATGAGAATGGGTATGTAACATATCCTAATGTGAATATTATCACAGAAATGACGAATCTGATTGATGCAACAAGGTCCTATGAAGCAAATGCCACGGCTTTTGAAGCCAGCAAGTCCATTGTCACAAAGGGCTTAAGTTTAGGACAATAGTAGGAGGGAATAAAATTGGATATTTCATCATTGTATAATATTGGTGCTACATATTTACAGGAAGTTACGGGAACTGACAAAGTGATTCAAACGGAGAAAAAAGAAAATGGTTTTTCTCAGATATATCAGGCGGCTGTGCAGATGCTGAATGAGACGAGTGCTTTGGATAAAAAAGCTCAAGAAGAAGAAATAAACTGGGCGATGGGGCTGACTGAAAATGCCCATGACCTTACAATTGCAAGAGAGAAAGCAAGCTCTGCGTTATCCTATACCATTGCAGTGCGCGACAAAGTGCTGGAAGCTTACAAAGAGATAATGAATCTACAGATGTAATAGTAATAGGATGAGTAATTGTAGACTAGGAGACAACCAATGGGTGAAAGAGTTAGAGGGGTCCAAAAACGAGTTGCGGACTTTTGGAATAAATATGATACAAGACAGAAGATGATAATGATAAGTGCAGTGGCAGCGGTGGTGATTACCATTGCCATTCTTGGTGCTGTATTCACAAGACCAAGTTATGTGGATATACATACCTGTGAAACGGTAAGCCAAACCACAGAGGTTACGGCACTTTTGGAAACGGAGGGAATCAAATACCAGATTAAACCGGATAATTTGACGATTCAAGTAGAAAAGAAAAATTCCCAACAGGCTGCACTGGTGCTGGGAGCAAATAATATTCCCAGTAAGGGAATGGGCATTGACGAAGCCTTGAGTGGTGGTTTTAGCACTACGGAAAGTGATAAAGACAAGAGATATAAGATATACAATGAAGAAGATATTGCAGATGTACTGGAAAGTATGGATGTGGTGAAAACAGCAAGCGTAAAAATGTATGTTCCTGAGGATGATGGAACGATTTTATCCAGAAAGCAGGATACTTCTGTCAGTGTTATGCTGACAACAAATGGCGAAGTGGACAGTGAGACGGCCGGAATTATGGCGAGATTTTTGCAGACGGCAGTGGGCAATAGTTCCACGGAGAAAATTACCATTATGGACAGCAAGGGAAAAACAATTTTCTCGGGTGCAGATGCCAGTTCTGCATCAGGAAATGCCAGTACGCAACTTTCTGTAAAAGCACAGGCAGAGGCTTTGATCAAGTCAGAAGTGCAGCAGGCGATTCTCAGCACCAGCATGTATGATGCAGTGCAGGTATCTCCGAATGTGGTTCTGAATTTCGATGAATCCACTGAGACACAGCAGGAGTTTTGGGCACCAGAGGGCAGAACGGAAGGCATGATTACTCATCAGGATTCTTATGAATCAGAGACTAGCAATGGAACCTCTGGTATTCCGGGTACGGATTCCAATGATGGTACTACATATGTGATTCAAGACAATGAGGGCAGTTCCTCTACGGTAACGGATACTTCCACAGATTATTCTCCGAATCAGAGAGTGACTAATACATCTAAGACACCGGGGGCGATTCAGTATGATGAATCCACCATTTCAGTGGTGCTGACGAAACATGTTATTTATAGAGAAGAAGATTTAGAAGAACAAGGTCTGTTGGAAGGCATCAGCTTTGAACAGTATCAGCAGGAGAACGGACAGCCTGCATCTACGGAAGTGAATGAAGAGTTTTATGAATTGGTGTCCAGAGCAACTGGGATTGCTCAGGGGAATATTTCCATTGTTGCCTATGATGTGCCTATGTTTGTGGAACGAGAGGTAGCCGACAGAAGTGTGATGGATTACATCAATATATTGATTGTAATTCTGATTCTTGCACTGTTGGGATTTGTGGTATATAGAAGTACAAGACCAGTGGAAGTTACAGAACTGGAACCGGAATTATCTGTGGATCAGTTGTTGCAGGATACTAGAGAAAATCTGGAAGAAATTGACTTTGACGATAGAAGTGAGTCCAGAAAGATGATTGAAAAATTTGTGGACGAAAAACCAGAAGCAGTTGCACAGCTGTTGCGTAACTGGCTGAATGAAGATTGGGAGTGATAAAGCATGGCAAAGGATACGGGAATCACTGGTCTGCAAAAAGCAGCAATACTTCTGATTGCTCTTGGACCGGAGAAGTCGGCAACAGTATTTAAACATTTAAAAGAGGATGAAATTGAATCTCTCACACTGGAGATTGCTAATACCAGAAGTATATCGCCCCAGATGAAGGAAGAAGTGCTGAATGAATTTTACGAAGTTTGTCTGGCACAACAATATATCGCAGAAGGCGGTATCAGCTATGCGAAGGATTTGTTGGAGAAAGCTCTTGGTTCCGAAAAAGCAGTGGATGTTATCAACAAATTGACAGCCTCTTTACAGGTGCGGCCTTTCGAGTTTGTGCGTAAAACGGATGCCAGTCAGCTGCTGAACTTTATTCAGGATGAGCATCCCCAGACCATTGCTCTGATATTGGCATACCTGCCCTCAGGGCAGGCTGCCAGTATTGTGGCATCTCTGCCACCGGAAAAACAGGCGGATGTGGCAAAACGTATTGCGGTTATGGATCGAACCTCACCGGATGTGATTAAGGAAGTGGAAAGAGTATTGGAAAGAAAGTTATCATCTTTGGTAAATCAGGATTACACGATTATTGGTGGTGTAGATGCTATTGTGGATATCTTGAATACGGTGGACAGAGGAACCGAGAAACATATTATGGAAACTTTGGAAATCGATGAACCAGAATTGGCAGATGAAATCAGACGAAAAATGTTTGTGTTCGAGGATATTATGTCTCTGGACGACAGAGCCATTCAGCGTGTGTTGCGTGATGTGGATAACAATGACTTGGCGACAGCACTTAAGGGTGCCAATGAGGAAGTGCAAGGAGTTATCTTCCGCAATATGTCCAAACGTTTGGCTGCCATGATTCAGGAAGACATGGAATATATGGGTCCGGTACGTTTGAAGGATGTTGAGGAAGCACAGCAGAAGATTGTTAATATTATCAGAAAACTTGAAGATTCCGCTGAAATTGTAATCTCCAGAGGTGGAGGTGACGAGATCATTGTCTAATTTATTTAAAGGCGGTTACATTGTTCAAAAGGAAGAAACCAG
This sequence comes from uncultured Lachnospiraceae bacterium, assembly GCA_947174015.1. Lineage (GTDB taxonomy): Bacteria > Bacillota > Clostridia > Lachnospirales > Lachnospiraceae > RUG11237. Next base: position 18,750 of record CAMWHJ010000005.1, read on the forward strand.
AATAATAGATTATAATGATTTGGTGGCATCGAAGATAAAAAAGTTGTCAGAAGAAAGCAATTTTGTTCCGGCAAAGGGGTTCGCCGCATCGGAACAACAGGGAGAAGCGGGCTTTGTACAGGGGCTTCATGCAGAAGAACTGGAAGTGGTATTGGAGGAGGAACAAGAGGCAGAAATATCTCCTGAACTGTCGCCGGAACAGCTTTTGGAAGAAGCACGAAAAGAAGCAGAGAAGCTTTTGGAAGATGCCAGAACTGAAGGGGAAATGATAAGAAACGAAGCCTATGAAACGGCAAAGAAAAAGGGATATGATGATGGATATCGTCAGGGCATGGCTGAAACAGACCAAATGAAAGAACAGCTTAAGGAGCATCAGCAGGCATTGGAATTAGACTATAACACGAAACTGGAGGAAATGGAACCGGTTGTGGTGGAGAAAGTGGCAGATTTAATGGAATATGTGTTCCGGATACAGTTTTCCACTTCCAGGGCTATGATAATGCATATATTGGCAGGTGCCCTTGGAAAGATAAATATCAGTAAGGAATTTGCTATACATATCTCCAGGGAGGATGTGGCAGTGGTAAAGGCCAACCATGACAAAATTCTTGCCATGGTTCCCAATGCAGTGTCTGTGGAAATTATTGAGGATCCTGCATTGGTCAAGAACCAATGTCAGATAGAAACGGACGGTGGCATTTTTGACTGCAGTCTTGATACACAGATGGAGAAATTGATAAAATCTATCAAAACGTTATCTTATGCACCGTAGGAAAGTGGGGGACAAAGAGTGGCTGTGTTCAATATACAAAAATACGATACTTTAAAAGAAAAAACGTATTTTAAGAAGCTTGGAAAAGTGGTGAAAATTGTTGGACTAACCATTGAATCTGTTGGTCCGGATGCAAATTTGAATGATTTGTGCGTACTGACCTCGGGAGATAAGGATGAACATAGTGTTATGGCAGAAGTGGTAGGTTTTCGTGACAACAGAGTATTGCTGATGCCCTTTGATAATGTGGAGGGCATTGGCATAGGATGTGTAGTAGAAAACTTAGCACAGCCTTTGATGGTTTCTGTGGGAAATGAACTTTTGGGAAAGACTTTAGACGGTCTCGGAAGAGATCTGCATGGTGAACAGATTGTAACCGGAGTGCAGTATCCTGTGGAGGCAATGCCTCCGGATCCCATGGAGCGAGAAATTATAAAGGATGTGCTTTCCTTGGGAGTGAAAGCGGTAGATGGCTTGATAACCGTAGGAAAGGGACAGAGAATAGGCATCTTTGCCGGTAGTGGTGTGGGTAAGAGTACCCTTTTGGGCATGTTTGCCAGAAACACCAAGGCAGATATTAATGTGATTGCACTGATTGGCGAGCGAGGCAGGGAAGTAAGAGAGTTTATCGAACGGGACTTGGGAGAGGAAGGCATGAGGCGTTCCGTGGTGGTGGTTGCCACCTCTGATAAGCCGGCTTTGATTCGTAATAAGGCAGCCAAAACTGCCACAGCCATTGCGGAATATTTCAGGGCACAGGGAAAGGATGTATTACTTATGATGGATTCCCTGACGCGTTTTTCCATGGCACAGCGGGAAATTGGTCTTGCATCCGGAGAACCACCGGTAACGAGAGGCTATCCGCCCAGTGTTTATTCGGAAATGCCAAAGCTCTTAGAGAGGGCGGGAACTGCGGAAAAGGGTTCCATTACAGGACTTTATACGGTGTTGGTAGACGGTGATGATTTTAATGAGCCGATTACAGATACCGCCAGAAGTATTTTGGACGGACATATTGTCTTATCCAGAAAGCTGGCACACCAAAACCATTATCCTGCCATTGATGTTCTTCAAAGCATCTCTCGGTGTATGAGTCAGATTGCAGATAAAGAACATAAAAGAACAGCCGGACAGTTGCGAAATACTTTGTCTACATATAATGAGGCGGAAGACTTAATTAATATTGGTGCCTATAAAAGTGGTTCCAATAAACATATTGACTATGCAGTCAGCAAAATTGACAGTGTCAATGAATTTTTGTGTCAGGATGTGGACGAAAAAATTGGCTTTGAAGATGTATTGACACAACTTGAGGCAATTTTTGCAGAGTAGGTGAGTAAAATGGAAAAGTTTTCCTATAAAATGCAAAATATATTGGATATTAAATTTAAATTGGAAAATCAGGCAAAAACCAGCTTTGCCAATGCCGTGGCGAAATTAGAGGAAGAGAAACAGAAACTACGAATGCTGCGGCAGAAACAGGCAGAATATGAAGAAGCCTATCGGCAAAGCTTACAGAATGCTTTAAATATAAAAGAGTTAAATTTGTGCCTGCAGGGAATCGACCAAACTAAGGCGAAGATAAAAGCCCAGATTCTGGCAATTCATGTGGCAGAAAAGAATGTGGAAGCTGCCAGACAACGGCTTCAGGAAGTGATGCAGGAACGAAAAACTCATGAAAAATTGAAAGAATATGCCTTTGATGAATATATCAAAGAATTTAATGCGGCAGAAAGTAAGGAAATTGACGAATTAGTAAGTTATACTTACGGCAAGGTAGCAGGTGAATAAAATGGCAGAAGAATTAGAAATCGCAGAAGAGTTTGCAAAGGGCAAAAAAGGAAAAAAGAATAAAAAAGAAAAAATTGAGAGCGAATATGAAATGGACAGCAGAAGTGGCGGCGGCTTATCCACTGCCATTGTAACCCTTGCCATTATTGTCATATGGCTGGCAGTATTTGCTATTTTGATAAAGTGGGATGTGGGTCATTTTGGTTCCTCTGTACTGTACCCAATTTTTAAGGATGTACCAGTGGTAAAACATGTACTTCCGGAGGTAAAGGAAAAAACGGAGGAAGACGGTGCTCAGTATGGCTATGCCACATTAGCAGAAGCTGTTGCAGAAATCAAACGGTTAGAAAAGGAACTGGCAGACAGCAAAACTGCCAATTCAGCAGATGATGAGGTAGTGAAGGAATTGAGTGCCGAAATCGAACGCTTGAAGAAATTTGAACAGAATCAGGTACAGTTTGAGAGAACAAAGCAGCAATTTTATGAAGATGTGATCTTTGCTGATAATGCCCCAGATATTTCCAATTATCAGCAGTATTATGAATCCATAGAGCCGGAACAGGCGGCAGAATTGTATAAGCAGGTGATACAACAGGAATATCAGGATGAACAGGTAGAGGAATATGCTAAGGCATATGGGGAAATGAAACCTGCTCAGGCGGCAAAAATATTTGAAGCAATGACAGATAACCTGCAATTGGCAGCATCAATTTTGGAAAATATTGATGCCACACAGCGAGGTAAGATTCTGGGAGCCATGGATCCAGAGGTAGCGGCAATGATTACCAAAATCATGGAGCCTTAGAATTTTACATAAATAATTCTAAGAAAGGAGGAAACCCATGAAAGGAGCAAGCATGAATCAGATGCTTCATCTGATGCAGGAAAGCATCCAGACACAAAAGGGAAATGCAGTGAAGGCACTGGCAAAGGAAGCAGCAAAAGCCGGAGATTTCAGTGAGTATATGAAGATGAATACCATAAAATCCACTGAGATTAAGCCGGTGGCATCAGCGAGTAGCACAAAGGTGCAGACATCTATGGAACAGACACAGGCATTCAATAGAGAGTCTTCTCAAAATACTGTTAGTTGTGGAAAGGAACAGAATATCCAAAAGGATACTCCAATTTCAGAGAATACCCAGACAGAGAAAGTAAAGACGGCTGAGGATGTTTCCAAGGCAGAAAATACGCAGACTCACAGCACAACGACAGAAGAGACGAATCAGACACAAACTGAGGAGAGCACCGAGACGGCAGACGTAATTCAGGAACAGGGGGACAAAGAAACCAAGACTGCTTTGCAGGAACATGAGATTCAAGAAAAAGGTACAGAGTTTGGTGAACAGCAGGAAGAACCCTTAGAAGTGAAAACCATAACCTTTGGTGATATTTTAGTCTCGCTGGAATACACCACAAAAACAGTGGAAAGTGCAGATGATGAAACCGCAGACAATCTTCAGAACAAAGGGCAGCTACTTCATATTTGCATAGAAGTGCCAGAAGAAATGAAAGCGGTTTTTGACAAGGTTGAAACTCAACTGGTGGACAAAATTGCAGAAGTTTTTCAGGTAAGTGAAGAAGAGGTAGTGGAAGCCATGGAAACTCTGGCGGTCAACCTATGGAATTTATTACAGCCTGACAATTTAAAGGAACTTGCAGTTGCCATCAGTCAGGAAGAGTCAGTGGTATCCCTTGTGACTAATGAAGAATTCTTAGAGAGTTATCAGCAAATGGAAACGGGGATTCGGGAGATTTTAGCAGGGCTGTCAGAAGAAGAGACAGCAGTTTTGGAAGAACTGGACTCGGTATTCCAACAGACAGAGCAGATGGCAGCAGAGTTGACTGGAAAGCAGGAAATTTCAAAAACACATCAAGAGGAACAATTGTTGATGAATGTGAAAACAGAGATCACAGTTCAACAGCCAATGACAGAACAGTCTGTTAGAAATCTGGCAGATGGGCAGCCAAATAGTGAAGATATACCAATGGTGGTTGTTGCCAAAGAGACAATACTTGAATCTGTCACAACAGAACAGTATCCAAGTGATGTGGATACGCCACAGTATCCAAGTGATGTGGATACGCCACAGCAGCAAAATAATGTGGATATAGCACAACAGCAGGACAATGTGAATGTACCACAGCAGCAGGAAGTGTCTGTGGAAAATCCATTACGACAGGAAAAATCTGTGGATAACAGCATGCGTAATCCGGAGTCGGCAGACAATGGTTTACAGGTAAATGAAACACAGAATCTTCAGTTAGAAGAAAACAGTAAGACTGACAGAAACAGACAAAATACAGACTCTGAGCAACAAAAGAATTCAGAAAGTCAGCCGGAGAAAAAAGAGCAGAGTACACCCATAGTTCAGAGTACCACCAGTTTTACTACGGTAACTGCAGATAATCAGATGCAGACCATAGTGAGAACGGAGCATGTGGATTATGAGGGTATTGTAAGACAAATTGTGGAACAGGTTAAGGTGGAAATTAAGCCAGATACCGTGTCCATGGAGCTGCAGTTGAATCCGGAAAGTCTGGGCAAGGTAAATCTTCATATCTCTTCCAGGGAAGGTGCCGTGACAGCGGAACTGTTTGTACAGAATGAAGCAGTGAAAAACGCCATCGAGGGACAACTGATGGTTCTGAGAGAGACTATGCAGCAGCAGGGAATTAAAGTAGAAGCTGTGGAAGTTACCGTAGAAACAGGGCAGTCTGACAGAAATTTGGAGCAGCACTCAGAAGAACAGAAGAGACAGGCAGAAGACCAGTCCAGGGGATATCGGAGAAAGGCAATTAACCTTTTGCAGGGCTTGGACGAAGAGTTTATGGATGAAGATGACTTGATAAGGGCACACATTATGCAGGAAAGTGGCAATAGTGTGGATATGAATGCGTAAAGGAGATGGGAATATGGCAATTTCAGTAGCCGTTGTAGATGGCAAAATACAGGAAACAGCATCCTCAGGAAGCAATATCTCAGATACTAAGGATTCCGGAAGTAAACTGGGAAAAGATGCGTTTTTGCAGTTGCTGGTAACACAGATGAAATATCAGGATCCCTTGGATCCCCAGGATAATTCAGAGTATGTAGCACAACTTGCGACTTTCTCACAGTTAGAAGAACTGCAGAATATGTCAAATACACTGCAGGTATCACAGGCTTCCTCTTTGGTGGGAGAGACAGTTATTATGAAAACTAAATCCAATGTGACAGGAGAGACTACTTATGTGGCAGGAACCGTAGATTTTGTATCCATCGAAAACGGTAAGGCATATTTAAGTATTAATGGTGATAAATATTCCATTGATGATTTGGATAAGGTTGTGGATGGTGCATATTGGGATTCTTACTTAAAGTATTTACAGCAGGAAGGCACTGATGTGGAGGTAAACAACCAAACGAATAACTCCGACAATACCAATACAGAAAGTGGAAGTACAGGAGACACAACTACAACAGAAGATGAAAATACTGGTTCTACCGTATAGGTATTAAGAGTGAAAAGTTAGAATAGAATGTGCAGGGAAGCGAAGTGTTCCATGGAGAGGAAGATGCAGAATGAAACTAAACAACCAGTTTTCATCCATTGAACAAGTAACAGGTCAGTATTTAAACAACAAGAAATCAGTTCCGGCTCAAGAGGCTGCATTGTCCTTTCAGGAGGTATTGAAGAATAAGCAGACAGTGGAAGATTCCGGGCTGAAATTTTCCAAACATGCGGCAAATCGTTTGACGGATCGCCAGATAGATTTAAGTGCCGAACAGATGGAACGTTTGGAAAATGGTACCAAGAAAGCGATGGAAAAGGGAATCAACGAATCACTGGTACTGATTGACCAGCTTGCATTTATTGTAAGTGTGAAAAACAATACGGTAATTACAGCAATGGATTCAAAAGAAGCAAACAACAACATATTTACAAATATTGATGGCGCCGTAATAATGTAACCGGACCGAATGGAGGTTACTGTTTTTGAATGACAGAAAAAACAGTTGGCGCAATGAGGATTAGGAGGAAATTCATTATGATGAGATCATTATTTTCTGGTGTATCGGGTTTAAAAACACATCAGACCAGAATGGACGTTATTGGTAACAATATTGCAAATGTTAATACAGTAGGTTATAAATCTGCCAGTATGAGTTTTCAGGAACTTATGTATCAAAACACATCCTATGCGGCATCTGCGGACAATGACACTGGTCGGGGCGGTATCAATGCCAATCAGATTGGTCTTGGTGTTAGAGCAGGTGCCATTTCCAACAGTATTACCACACAGGGTGCGGCACAGACCACAAATGACCCCTTTGATTTGCGAATTGAGGGAGACAGCTTCTTTATCGTAAATAACGGTTCCGGTAACTACTACACAAGAGCAGGTGCCTTCTATGTGGATGGAGCAGGTAATTTGGCAATGAAAACTACCGGTTACAATGTAATGGGCTGGCAGGCAGATGAAGACGGCAATTTGGCAAGTGATCTTTCTGCATTGAAGGTTATGGCACCGGAAAACATGACATCGAATCCAGAAGCAACCACATACGCAAGAGTCTTGGGTATTCTGGACAAAGACGGTGCAAAATTGAATGCAGAAAACGGAGGTCAGGCTGTGGATATTCAGGTGTATGATGATTTGGGATATTCCTATACCTGTAAGTTTAAGATTACACCACAGAAAGACCCAGTTACCGGGAACAATATTGATGGAAAGTATACCATTGTATTAGAAGATATTATAGATTCCAAAGGTGATACTTTGGGTGCATCGAACTTTTTACATGATGTGGAAAATACCAATGGTGCTTATGACCCGGACAGTGATGCATTTGATAAGTCCCAGATTGTTTTTGGCGACAGTGTTGTAGGAACCCAGCAATTCAGTATTGAAAAGCGGGTAAAGGATGCCACCACCACTTATGTGGTAACGAATAAGAATGGTACTACCGAGACATTTACGGAAGCTTCCGAGGCTACTGCGTACTTTAATAAACTGACAGGTGAGAAATTTACCATTGCAGATGTGGAAGCTTTGGCAGATAACACTCCAAGCGTCAAGGAATATCGTGTCTATGGCTACACAGGTGATACCGGTCTGCTCTATAATACCACAGACGGTTCCTTAAAGAGCATTGGCGGTATGCTCAAAGAGGTTAATATGAACCTGAGCCAGATAGGCGGCAAAGATGCCTTTAAGGATGTCACCGTAGATTTCTCCCCATCCAGCAATAAGAGCAACGGCGGGGTACCGACCATTGAAGGAAAGGCAGGAGATGCGAAAGGCCATCATGCAGGAAAAAAGGTTGGTAAAATGATTTCCCTTTCGGTAGATTCCAGAGGACAGATTAATGCCACCTATGACAATGGTAATTCCAGAGTATTGGGTATGATTGCAACGGCCACCTTTGCCAATGCATCCGGTTTGGAAAAACAGGGTGAGAATTTGTATGCAGCCTCCTTAAACTCAGGAGAAGCTTCTGTGCAGGAGATTGCGGCCAATGGTGAGAAGATGAGCAACGGTACTTTGGAAATGTCCAATGTGGACTTATCCACAGAGTTTACCGAAATGATTACCACACAGAGAGGTTTTCAGGCTAACAGCCGTATCATTACAACCTCTGATACCTTATTGGAAGAATTAGTAAATCTTAAGAGATAAGATAACGGCAGGCAGTTTCGGCTGCCTGCCGGATATAGAGGAAGATTATGATTGAGCTTACAAAGTTAAATGGAAAAAAGATTATTGTCAATGCAGAATTGATTGAAACGGTGGAAGAAACACCGGATACCGTGGTATCTTTTTTAACCGGAAAAAAAATAATTGTAAAAGAAAGTAGACAAGAAGTGAAAAATTTAGTAATATCATATAAAAAGGAAATTTTCATAACTAGGGAAAATCAGTAATTATTACTATTATATAGAGAAAGCCAAAATTTATAGAAATTTGTAACAAGAAAAATACGATTAGGAGTGGGTGAGTGATGGATTTAGCTACAATAATAGGTTTGATAGCATGTATTGCATTAATGATTTTCGGAATTATCAATGGTGCTGGCGCCTCAGCATTAGGAAGTTTCTGGGATGTGCCTTCAATTATGATTACTTTTGGCGGTGCCTTTATGGCAGTACTGGCAAGTTCAAACTTAAAAGATTACATAGGAGGACTGAAGAGTATTGTAATTACCTTTAAACCTCCACAGTTGGATGAGACAGGAACAATTAAAAGTGTTATGGATTTATCTAACATTGCTCGAAAAGAAGGTTTGCTGGCCTTAGAAGAGGCTGCCAACAATTTGGAAGACGAATTCTTGAAAAAGGGTGTTCTTTTGGTTGTAGACGGTACAGACCCGGAACTGGTTCGTGCTATTTTGGAAACAGAGTTAGATTGTATGGAAAACAGACATAAGAAGAATATGGCATTCTGGGATAATGTTGCTTCCATGGGACCTGCTTGGGGTATGATTGGTACTTTGATTGGCTTGATTAACATGTTAAAAGACTTGGATGACCCATCGGCTATCGGACCGGCTATGGCAACTGCATTGGTTACTACTTTTTATGGTTCTGTATTGGCAAACTGGGTTGCAACACCCACATCCAATAAGCTGAAAGTAAATCATGAAGCCGAATACAAAGTGAAAGTGGTCATTATTGAAGGGCTTTTATCAATTCAGGCAGGAGAGAATCCACGAGTAATTGGCGAAAAGCTGAAATCCTTCTTATCACCGGCACAGAGAGCAACCTTCGAAGACGAGGAAGGCGGAGGTGAAGCGAATGGCTAAGAAGAGGCAGGAGGACCCGCCAAAGGGGCTGGCACCATGGATGGCGACCTTTAGTGATTTGATGAACCTGCTGCTTTGTTTCTTTGTGCTTTTGTTCTCTATGTCTACTGTGGATGCAGAGAAATTTGCAGAATTAGCGGCCTCCCTATCCAGCAGTTTTAGTGTTCTTCCCAATGGTGCTTCTGCCATTGGAGATGGTATGCTGGTGTCCAATGGTGTAAGCCAGTTAAATGAATTGGCAGAATATGTGAATAATATGGGATATGAAGCAGAAGAACAGATTCAGGATGATGCCATAGAAGAGGTAAAACAGCAGCAGTTAGAGGAAACAGAACAGATTGCAGAAGTCATAGAAGCTCTTGCGGGTAAAAATAATATCGACAAGCAGCTGGATGTAGATTTTAATGGTCAATATGTATCGCTGACATTGAACGGTGCCCTATTGTTTGACTCTGGTAGTGCGGAGATTAAAGAAGAGGCGAAACCTATTATGGATAAAGTGGCCATGATACTTACTAAGTATCGTGATCATACCATTGAGATAGAGGGGCATACGGATAATGTTCCTATCCATACGGCACGTTTTCAGGACAACAATGAACTGTCAAGTTTTCGAGCCTTGTCGGTATTCAATTACCTTTTGGAGGTATCAGAATTGGATCCGGCTATTTTAAAACATTCCGGACGGGGCGAATACGTTCCGGTGGCAGATAACTCCACTCCGGAGGGCAGAATGCGCAATAGACGCGTGGAGATAAAAATATATAGTAACTTATTGGATAATTAAAGGGGAGTGTGACCTATGAAAAAGAATTTACTTAGTGTTTTGATTTTAGCTTTGGTATTGGTAAATCTGGTGTTAAATATTGTAATGATATTCAGCGTATTACCGGCGGCCAGAAAGACCAATAAACTGGTAACTCAGATTTGCAGTATTCTTGACATTGAACTTGCTTCAGATGAGGAAGCAGGTAAGAAAGTTTCTATGGATAAGTTGGTGGTATATGAACTTTCCCAAGGTGAGACGATGACCCTCAGCTTTAAAAGCGGCGAGGACGGAAAAGCTCACTATCTGGTAACGGGAGTCAGTATTTCCATGAATAGTGAGAGCAAGGGATATAAGACTTACGGTGAAGGTGAAAAAATTTCCGAGAAGGAAAGTATTATCAGGGGAGAAATCAGTAATGTGCTGTCAAAATATACAATGGAAGAGTATATAGTGGATCCGGCGGTCATTCGTGAGGAAATTGTGAAGAACCTTCAGGATATGTTTGAGTCAGATTTTATCGTCGATATCACATTTAGTGAACCAATTACTCAATAGTTTTCAGAGAAGAAAGGAGTTTACGGAGGTGGTAATGACATGAGTGACATTCTGTCTCAGGAAGAAATAGATAATCTAATGAAAGCCCTTAGCAGTGGTGAATTAGATGCAGATGAAATGAAGGATACCAAGGAAAAGTCCGTGAAGGATTATGATTTTGCAAGACCTGCAAAATTTTCAAAGGAACATTTGAGAACCTTGGAGATTATTTTTGAACATTATGGAAGACTGTTGGCAACAAATCTTCCGGTATATTTAAGAAAAAATGTTCAGGTAGAAGTAATCAACTCTGAAGCCTTAACGTATTCGGAATTTTCTAATTCCCTATCCAATCCGGTGGTGCTGGGTATTACAAACTTTTCACCGTTGCCGGGAAATATTGTTTTGGAACTGGCACCGAATCTGGCATTTGCCATGATAGATCGAATGTTGGGCGGATACGGAGCACCCTTGGAAAAAGCAAGAGATTTTTCCGAGATAGAGTTGGCAATTATGGAACGCATCTTCAATACCTGTGTGGAGTTATTGCGTGTTCCGTGGGAGACGGTGGTGGATATTTCTCCCCGCTTGGAGCGTATCGAAACCAATTCCCAGTTTGCGCAGATTATTTCTCCCAGTGAAATGATTGCGTTGATTACTTTAAACATTACCATAGGTAATGTGGATGGATTGATGAATATTTGTCTTCCGTTCTTATGTTTGGAAGAAGTTATGGATAAGTTGAATACGAAATACTGGTTTTCAACTATGCAGGAAAGTGAAGAGGGGGCTTATAAAGCAGCCGTGGAAATTCTCATATCCAGAGCAGATATTCCGGTAAAAGCACTGCTGGGAAAGAGTTCTATCTCAGTCTGTGATTTTGCAAATATACAAATTGGCGATGTGATTCGTTTGGATACCAAGGTGGAAGACGAATTGAGCATATATGTAGGAAATATACGAAAATTTACTGCATTACCTGGTTCGGCAGGCGATAAATATGCTGTGAGAATTACATCAGTAATAAGAGAGGAGCAGTGAGTTCATGGAAGGAATGTTATCACAGGAAGAGATAAACGCCTTACTTAACGGTGGTACGGATAATGCAGATTCTGGAAACGCTGGTGTAGTAGAGGAAGCGTTGACAGAGGAAGAAAAGGATGCTGTTGGTGAAATAGCCAACATCAGCATGGGTACAGCAGCCACAACCTTGTATTCTCTGGTGAATCAGAGAGTAACGATTACCACGCCCACCGTATCCTGTACTGATTGGGATACTGTGGCGAAAGAGTATGACAGACCATGTGTGTTTATTCAATTATCTTATACAGTAGGGCTGGATGGAAAAAATATTTTAGTGTTAAAGGAACAGGATGTGAAAATAATTGCAGACCTGATGATGGGTGGAGATGGCACCAACACAAGTGGGGAACTTGGAGAACTTCATTTAAGTGCTATCAGTGAAGCTATGAACCAAATGATGGGTTCATCTGCCACATCGCTTTCTAATATGCTGAATATGATGATTGATATCAGTCCGCCAGAGGCCAGTCTGGTAGATTTAAATGATAATTTTGATGAAGAAGCTGTGGCAGGTTTTATGTCAAAAACCTTTGTTAAAGTTTCTTTTCGAATGGAAATCGGAGACTTGGTTGACAGTACCATTATGCAGTTATATCCTATTGACTTTGCAAGAAAACTATATGATACTTTTATATCAGGGGCTCTTGAAGTAGCGGGTTCTGCAGAACCTACACCGGAGCCTGCCCCAGAACCGGCTCCGGTGTCTCAGGAACAGATGATGCAGCAGGCACCGGCCATGGATATGGGAATGCCAATGCAGGGAATGCCGATGCAGGGAATGCCAATGCAAGGAATGCCGATGCAGGGAATGCCCATGGGATATGGAATGCCGATGCAGAATGTTAATGTACAGCCGGCACAATTTCAGCCCTTTGCAAACAATTTGGGCATGCTGAGCCAGCAGGAAAATATTGATTTAATTATGGATGTTCCACTGGAGGTAACAGTGGAACTGGGAAGAACTTCAAAATCTATTCATGATATACTTGAATTTGCACCAGGTACTATTTTAGAATTAAATAAAATAGCTGGGGAACCTATTGATGTACTGGTAAATGGAAAGTATGTTGCGAAAGGTGAAGTTGTTGTCATTGAAGAAAGTTTTGGTATTAGAATAACAGAAATCATACACTAAGAATAAGAAAATAATAGGAGTGAAGAGATATGGCAAAAAATATTTTAATTTGTGACGATGCAGCATTTATGCGAATGATGATCAAAGATATCCTGACAAAAAACGGATATAATGTGGCAGGTGAGGCTGAGAATGGTGCCAAAGCTGTGGAGAAATACAATGAATTGAAGCCGGATTTAGTATTAATGGATATTACCATGCCAGAGATGGATGGTATTCAGGCATTGAAGAAAATCAAAGAGTCTGATGCAGGTGCTATGGTAATTATGTGTTCTGCTATGGGACAGCAGGCTATGGTTATTGAGTCCATTCAGTCTGGTGCAAAAGATTTTATTGTAAAGCCATTTCAGGCAGATCGCGTACTGGAAGCAGTAAAAAAGGTTATTGGATAAATGTATGTGTTGATGACAAGCTACTCAAAATTGAGTAGCTTTGCACAATTAATAACGCTGATTATTGTATTTATTTTTGTACTGGGACTTACTGTGGTAGCCACCAGATGGATGGGAAAGCTGCAGAAACAGCAATATAAGTGTACCAATATTGAAGTTATTGAGACTTGTCGTATCAGTAACACGAAGTACATTCAGATTGTGAGAACCGGACAGAAATATGTTGTGATTGCTGTTTGCAAGGATACGGTTACCATGCTTACAGAGTTGCAGCAGGAGGAACTGGAACTGATTACCTCTCCTGAGACATCAGATTTTCTAGGGTTTCAGGAGATATTAATGAAAGTAAAAGAAAGAAATAAAAAGAAGTAAGCGGGTAGGAAAATGAGAAAAAATCAATCAGTGAAAAAAGCAGTAATCCGTTTACTGGTTTTTCTATGTATTATAGTGGGAAGCTTTCTGCAAATAGGAAGTATTGGAGTTCAAGCTGCCAGTCAAACCAATGAAACTGCCGCAGCAGATGGTGAACGCACACGAACTACCAGAGGAACGGAGGATTCTAATTCTGACAACAATATGGGATTTACCCTCACCTATAATAATGGAGAAGGGAATTTTTCCAGTAACGTTCAGATTTTACTGGTGTTGACTTTGATTTCTTTGGCACCATCCATACTGATTATGCTGACCTCTTTTACCAGAATTATTATTGTTCTGCATTTTACCAGAGCGGCATTAAATACCAATACGGCACCTCCAAATCAAGTTTTAGTGGGACTAGCATTATTTTTGACTATATTTATTATGAGTCCGATTTTCATGGAAATCAATGAAAATGCAATTCAACCATTTAACAATGAGCAGATAACTCAGGAGGAGGCAATCGAAGCAGGCATGAAGCCTCTTCGTGAGTTTATGTATGGACAGACAAAGCGAAAAGATGTGCAGCTTTTTATGGACATTTCCGGTGAAATTGATAAGGTGGAGAATCCAAATGAGTTTACACAAGAGGATATTCCCACCTATGTGCTGGTGCCCAGCTTTATCATCAGTGAGCTTAGAACTGCGTTTATTATTGGATTTGTAATATACATTCCATTTATTGTAATTGATATGGTTGTGGCATCTGTCCTGATGTCTATGGGTATGATGATGCTGCCGCCTACCACCATTTCCATGCCTTTTAAGATTTTACTTTTTCTTTTGGCAGATGGCTGGAATCTGGTGATTGGAAACCTTGTAAAAACGTTTTATTGATAGAAAGTAACTGTGAAGATATGAAACAGTTGCGATAGAAAAAGGAGTCAGAACAGTGACAGTTGATGTAGTTGTTGATATTGCGAAAGCAACTCTTTGGAACATTATTATAACATCAGCACCAGTACTCCTTGTTTCCTTGGTGGTTGGTCTGCTTATCAGTATTTTTCAGACCGCAACCTCCATACAGGAGCAAACTTTGACTTTTGTGCCTAAAATATTGGCGATTTTCTTATCGCTGATGCTGTTGGGTGAGTGGATGCTGAATAATATGTCAGATTTCATGGTGGAGCTTTGGAACAATTTTAGTGTTTATATAGGTTAGAACTATGGTAACTTTTCATTTGACATTACAAGATTTTGAACATTTTTTTCTGATTCTTATAAGAGTATCTGCTTTTGTAGCAGTGGCACCTTACTTTTCCATGAATCAGGTACCAAGGAGAGTGAAAACAGGGCTGGCACTGGCGATTGCTTTGCTGCTCTGGTTTGCAGTTCCAAAACAGGTTTTGGAATATGAGACAGTGATTGATTATGCTGTCATTGTAGTCAAAGAGGCAATTGTTGGAATCGTGATTGGATTTTCAGCAAGTATCTGTAATTATATTATTTTGTTTGCCGGAAGAATGATAGATATGGATATGGGATTTGCCATGGTAAATATATTTGACCCGGTCACAAAGGATCAGGTGAGTATTTCAGGTACCTTTTACAACTACGCAGTGATGCTTTGCTTATTGTGTTCCGGGATGCATACATATGTCTTGCGGGCTTTTATTGATTCCTATGAATTGATTCCTGTCAACGGAGCAGTGTTTGATATCAACGGAATGTACCATGGCATACTGCAGTTTTTAAGTGATTATATTGTGATTGGATTTCGTATCTACCTGCCCATATTTATGTCCATTATGATATTAAATGTGGTGCTGGGAGTTTTAGCTAAGGTGGCACCGCAGATGAATATGTTTGTTGTGGGTATGCAGTTAAAGATTCTGACAGGTTTGATTGTTATGTTTCTTATTGTGTACCTGTTGCCGGATATATCAAATTTTATTTTTATTGAGACAAAGAAAATGATGGTGACATTTATTGGGAACTTATATTGAGAAGAGAAGGCATAGGAAAGTAAAACAGAGGAAACTCTATTTTGAAATTGACCTGCAGTTCTTCGCAGAAGGCGGAGATAAAACCGAAGAGGCTACTCCGAAGAAATTAGAGGATGCCAGAAAAGAAGGTCAGGTAGCAAAAAGCCGTGAAATCAGCATGGGGCTTACCCTGCTGGGACTTTTTGCATTGATCAAGGTATATGTGGGAACTTTGGGTACCAAATTTTTGGAAACCTTCTATAAGCTATATGAGAAAATTCCTGAGTATGTGGGAAAAGAGGGAGAATACAGCAGTCATGCCTTTATGGCATTAATGCAGGATGGAATTTTGAATATGCTGATCATGATGCTGCCCTTTTTTGCAGTAGGCTGTTTTGTCTGTTTTGTGGCAGATGTGGTGCAGGTAAAGTGGAAAGTAACCATGAAGCCCATGAAGCCCAAATTCAGCAAGATGAATCCTGTCAAAGGGATGAAAAAGATTGTTTCCCCTCAGGCTTTGTTTGAATTGGTAAAAGCCATTGCCAAGATAGTATTTATATGTGTGTTGGCAATTAATACCATAAAGGACAAGCTGTTGGTGATTTATTCGCTGTATGACATCTCCTTAAATACAGCATTGTCACTGATTGGTGATACGGTCGCAGATTTGGGAATTAAAATCAGTGCAGCTTACATGATTATTGCAGCAGTGGATTTTATGTACCAGAAGCTGAAATTCAAAAAGGACATGAGAATGTCCAAACAGGAAGTGAAGGATGAGTACAAAAATGCAGAAGGTGATCCCAAGATTAAGTCACAGCAAAGACAGCGAATGCGTCAGGCATCTCAGCGTCGTATGATGCAGGATGTACCTTCGGCAGATGTGGTTATTACAAATCCCACTCACTATGCTGTGGCGTTGTCCTATGATGAGAAGTCAGGGAGAGCACCTATTGTGGTGGCAAAGGGAGAGGATTTTCTGGCAAAGAAAATCAAAGAGATTGCCAAAGAAAGCAAAGTAGAAATTGTGGAAAATAAACCTTTAGCAAGAATGCTGTATGCCAATGTGGAGGTGGGAGAGGAAATCCCGCCGGAATTGTATCAGGCAGTGGCAGAGGTGCTTGCTTTTGTATTTGGTCTTAAGAATAGATAGAACGGTTACAAATGTGTAGGAAAAGGAGGTAGAGAAAGGTGAATATAAAAAAGGCAGATATTGGAATTGGTTTATATTTGATGGCGGCTGTTATATTCTTTATTGTTTCCATACCTTCGGGGGTTTTGGATGTGCTGCTGGCATTTAATATTTCCATTGCCTTGGTGGTAGTGTTTCAGTGCTTGTATGTGAGAGAAGTATTGGATATGTCTTTTTTCCCTACCTTGCTGCTGTTTACCACAATCTTTCGAATTTCGTTGAATGTATCTTCCACCAAGCTGATTTTGGCTACCGGTGATCCGGGTGTGGTAGTGGAGACCTTCGGAAAATTTGTAGGCGGTAACAATTTAGTGATTGGTGTGATTATATTCTTTATTTTAATATTGATTCAGTTCATGGTAATTAATAAAGGTTCTGAGCGTGTGGCTGAAGTAACAGCACGTTTTACCCTGGATGCCATGCCCGGTAAACAGATGGCTATTGATGCGGATCTGAATACCGGTGCCATCAGTGATGAGGAAGCGAAGTTGCGAAGAGAGAAAATTCAGAAAGAAGCCAATTTCTTTGGTTCCATGGATGGTGCGGTGAAATACGTTAAGGGTGATGCCATTGCCGGTTTGATTATCACTGCTGTCAATGTAGTAGGTGGTATCGTTATGGGAGTGATGTACCAGAATATGGAAGCCATGGATGCCATGAATAAATATGTGATTTTAACCATTGGTGATGGTTTGGTATCACAGATTCCTTCTTTGTTGATTTCCCTTTCCACAGGTCTTTTGATTACCAAGGGTTCTGAGGATAAGGATATTGGAGACACCATGCTGAAGCAGCTTTTTGGTTCTTCCAAGGTTATGCTTATGGTTGGTGTGGTTCTCTGCCTTCTGGGTATCACAACTCCTCTTCCCACCATTGTATTTTTGGGATTTGGTTTAGGTTTCATCATTATTGGTTACATAAATCAAAACAGACAGGCAGTGGCAGAAATCGAGCAGGAAGTGGAGGCAGCAGATTCCGATGCAGAGGAAGTGAGACGGCCGGAAAATGTGGTATCATTACTTCAGGTAGATCCAATCGAGCTGGAGTTCGGCTATGGCATTATCCCCTTGGCAGATGTGAATCAAGGCGGTGACCTGCTGGATCGAGTTGTCATGATTCGACGCCAGATTGCCTTGGAGTTAGGTATGGTTGTGCCCATTATCCGTCTTCGTGACAACATTCAGCTGAATCCAAATCAATACATTATTAAGATTAAAGGAATTCAGCTGAGTGAAGGGGAGATTTTGTTTGACCATTATATGGCAATGAATCCGGGTTATGTGGAGGAAGAAATTACAGGTATTCCTACCTTTGAACCGTCTTTCCATCTGCCGGCTATCTGGATTACAGAAAATCAGAGAGAGCGTGCAGAAAGCTTAGGCTACACGGTAGTGGATCCGCCATCCATCATTGCTACACATTTAACAGAAATTATCAGAAAGCATATTGATGAGCTGCTTACCAGACAAGATGTACAGCAGTTGGTGGACAATCTGCGGGAAAACAATCCATCGCTGGTGGAGGAACTGGTACCAAAGCTTATGGGTATCGGAGAAATACAGAAGGTGCTACAGAATCTGTTGCGAGAGGGCATTTCTATTCGAGATTTGCTGACCATCTGCGAGACTTTGGCAGATCATGCAACTACCACAAGAGATACGGATGTATTGACTGAATATGCACGGCAGAGTTTAAAGAGAGCGATCTCTTCCAAATATTTCTCAGCCAATGAGACCACCAGTGTGGTAACCTTAGATCCTAAGGTAGAGCAGGAGATTATGAATTCGGTGAAACAGACAGAGCAGGGTGCATATCTTACTCTGGAACCAGAAAAAACAAAGAATATCATCAATTCCGTACAGGAAGAGGTTAATAAATTAGAGAATTTGGGCAAAAATCCAATTGTGATTACTTCTCCAATTGTGAGAATGTATTTTAAAAAGCTTACAGAGGACTATTTCAGTGACCTTGTGGTGGTATCATACAATGAAATTGAATCAAATGTAGAATTACAATCAGTTGGGATGGTGACCGGTTAAATGATTATCAAAAAATTTCAGGCAGCGTCTGAAAATGAGGCAATGCTCCAAGTGAAGGAAGAAATGGGAAGCGATGCCGTAATTATGAATATTAAAAAGACAAAACATAAAGGTGTAATGAAGATTTTTAAGCCTACTATGGTGGAGGTGACGGCAGCTTTGGAGGAACAGCTTCCGGAGACTGCTAATACATCCACTGAGAGTGAGGGAATTTCCCTGACCATAGGCGAAAATACAGTTCCTGTATTTGAAATCACAAAGGAACTTCCCAAGGATGTCTTTGTGGATGAGCCCATAGCAGAGGAAAAACAGGATACTCCCAAGGAAACTGCCATCGAAGAAAAGCTGAATAATCTGCAGTCTTTGCTGGAAAAGCAGATGAAGCAGGAAGAGGAGGCAGAGGAGGAAGAGGGAGAAGCAGATGAGGTGATGCAGTTTCTGCAGCTTATATATAGCACTCTGTTAGACAATGAGGTAAACGAAAAGTATGCCAATCAAATCATTGATGAAATGTCCGGTGCCAGGAAGGAGAATACAAGCGTAGATATACTTCTAAGCAACATATATCAGAAGATGATATTGAAATTTGGTGAAATCGTGCCGGTGTCAGAGGCGAAAAACGGTACGAAACTGGTGTTTTTCGTTGGTCCTACCGGTGTAGGAAAAACCACCACAGTGGCAAAGATTGCATCCAAACTGAAGCTGGAGGCAAAGAAGAATGTTGCACTGATCACAACAGATACTTACCGTATTGCTGCCACAGAGCAGCTTAGAACTTATGCAGAAATACTGGATGTGCCTTTTCGTGTCATTTATACACCCCAGGAGTTAATAGAGACAGCAGAAGAATTGAAAGACACGGATCTGATCCTTGTGGATACAGCAGGACATTCTCCCACCAATCAGGAGCAGCATGCTGATTTAAAACATTTTGTGGACTCTGTGCCGGATCATGTGGCAAAGGATGTTTATTTGGTGCTCAGTGCCACCACAAAATATAGAGATTTATTAAAAATTCTGGATGCATATGAGAAGTTTGATGATATCAAGGCGATCTTTACCAAGTTAGACGAAACTACTGCATTGGGAAATATCCTAAATGTAAAGATGTATGGAAATTTGAAGCTGTCCTATGTAACTTGCGGGCAGAATGTACCAGATGATATCAATGTATTTGATGCACAGGTTATTGTGAGAAAACTTCTGGGAGGACATTGATGGACCAGGCAGAGCAGTTACGAAATATTATCAAGATGAAGCAGATTAAACCCAAAACCATGGCACGAGTGATTACTGTTACCAGTGGAAAGGGTGGAGTTGGAAAATCCAATGTTTCCATCAATCTGGGAATCCAGTTGAAAAAGTTGGGACTTCGGGTGATTATATTAGATGCAGATTTCGGATTGGCAAATGTTGAAGTCTTATTTGGTACCATTCCAAAATTTAATCTGAAAGATACCATTGAGGGCAGAATGTCCTTGAAAGAGATTATCACACAAGGACCTTTGGGAGTACAATTTATCTCAGGGGGAGCAGGTGTAGAAGGGTTGACCAATTTAAGCAAGGTTCAGTTGGGGAATCTGCTGCGGGGATTGGCAGAATTAGATACCATGGCAGATGTGATTTTGGTGGACACTGGGGCAGGAATTTCAGACAGTGTGTTGGAATTTGTGGCAGCAGGCAGTGAGGTGCTTTTGATTACCACACCAGAGCCGGCATCCATTACAGATTCCTATTCTTTATTGAAAGCACTCCATCATTATCGGGGATTTAGGAAGGAAAATACACAGATAAAGATGGTGGCGAATAAGGTTTCAAATTCTTTGGAGGGCAGGAATCTGTATTCCAAGCTGAATTTGGTAACGGAGAAATTCATGGGACTTAGTTTGGAGTATTTAGGTTATGTGCCACTGGATGAACAGCTCATACGTTCCGTTATGAAACAGTCACCGGTATCCATCACCTATCCCAATGCAAAGTCGGTGAAGGCATTTGAACAGCTGGCCATGGAATTGACGGGGACTCAAAGGAGCAGCCACAGAAGGAGCCTGGCAGAAATTTTTACACACTATATTAAAGGAAGCAGAGATAAGTGAGAGTGATGACTATGGTAACAAATGTAATTCGAGTTGGGGATAAAATTGATTTAGTAAGCACTAATGTTTCGGAAGGGGAGGAAGATAGGAAGGTATACAAAAGCCAGGTGTATGATGTGGCAGGGGAGGAACAGTTAAAAATTACCATGCCACAGGAGAAGGGAAGGCTTTTACTGCTTCATCTGGACACAGTGTATCGGCTGCAGTTCTATGCAGAAACCGGACTTTATGAATGTAAAGGTAAGGTGGTAGACAGGTATAAAACGGACAATGTGTATGTGGTAGTGGTGGACATTATATCAGCACTGAAAAAAATTCAACGGAGAGAATTTTACCGTTTGAATTGTCTGCTGGAGACCGGAGTACATATATTGAAGGAAGAAGAACTGATAGCAGGGGATTTGCATCACATTTTGAAAATGCAGGAGCTGAGTCGTCCGGTTTATGAAGAAGGAATTATTGTGGATATCAGTGGCGGTGGTGCAAGAATAGTAGCGGACTGTGAAGTGGAGGAGGGCATTTATGTGATACTGAAGTTTCAGACAGAAATGCGCACAGGAAGTCAAGAATATGAGCTGCTTGCCAGAGTGGTTACCAGACGAAGTCTGGAAAACCGTAAGAAGAAATATGAACTCAGGGTGGAATTTGAACAAATTAGTAACAAAGTGAGGGAATCCTTAATAAAATATATATTTGAAGAGGAGCGCAAAAACAGAAAAAACGAAAAGGGTTGATTAGTATGGGTATCAAGAAAAAAGTGCTTGTTGTTGATGATTCTGCACTTATGAGAAGAGTGATATGTGATATAATTACTTCGGATGGAAATTTGGCAGTGGAGGACATTGCAAAGGATGGGGTAGAAGCCTTTTCTCTGCTCACTGATAAGCAGTATGATGTGGTGGTATTAGATATCAATATGCCAAGAATGTCTGGCTTGGAACTGTTGGAAAAAATCCGGAAAATGAAGTTGAAGCTGAAAGCCAATATTATCATGAACAGCACATTGACGAAAGAGGGTGCCTCAGAGACCATCCGTGCATTGGAATTAGGAGCCATGGACTTTGTTACAAAGCCGGAAAGCTTTATTGCTGCAAAAGGGAATGATTTTAAGGAGAGACTTCTTCAGAGAGTTTATATAGCGGCTGGAATCAGAATTTTCCCAAGCAGAAGCACAAAACAGAAAAGCCAGGAGGACCAGGAAAGAAAAGTCGTTTCTGCAGCCGCAATTACCAGGCTTGAGAGAAAGGAACCGTCCCGCAGTGTGACACTTCGGACAGGAAACAGCGTTGCTGTCAATAAGAAAAATAAAATTATTGCGTTGGCATGTTCCACCGGAGGACCAAAATCTCTGCAGAGTGTAGTGCCGCTTTTGCCGGCGAATCTGCCTTTTCCCATGTTGATTGTACAGCATATGCCGGCAGGGTTTACCAAATCCCTTGCAGACCGTTTGAATGATGTGAGCAAGATACAGGTAAAGGAAGCGGAAGAGGGAGATATACCAAAACCGGGCTGCGTATACATTGCTCCCGGCGGCAAACATATGCAGATAAAAACCCAAGGCAGTCAGCCAAAGATAATTTTTACGGATGAGCCGCCCAGAGAAGGGGTAAAACCTTGTGCGAATTATATGTATGAATCTTTAGCAGACAGTCCTTATGATGAGATTATTTGCGTTGTGCTGACGGGTATGGGGGCAGATGGAACAAAAGGGATACAAAATTTAGACAAGAAGAAGAAAACTTATGTAATCTCACAGGATGAAGCTTCCTGTGTGGTTTATGGAATGCCAAAATCAATCGCCGAAACCGGTCTGGTGGATCAGGTGGTGCCTTTGAGTAGGATTACAGAGACAATTTTAAAGAATTTGGGGGTATGACGACATGGATACAAGTCAATATTTAGAGATTTTTATCGACGAGACAAAAGAGCATTTACAGAGTTTGAATGAACAACTTTTAATTTTGGAAAAGGAACCGGATAATGCAGATACCATCAATGAAATTTTCCGGGCAGCCCATTCTTTAAAGGGTATGGCAGGTACTATGGGATATAAGCGTATGCAGCGTTTAACCCATGATACAGAAAATGTATTTTCTGAAATCAGAAATGGTAAAATGCGGGTGTCTGCAAATTTGATTGATACACTATTCCAGAGCTTAGATGCTCTGGAGGAATATCTGGAAAACATTCAACAAACAGCAGATGAAGGAACAGATGACCATGAACCGATTATCAAACAGTTAAATGATATTTTGGCGAGTGGTACCGGTGAAGCACCTAAGGCAGAGCCTGCATCCAAAGAAGAGAAAAAAGAGGCAAAGGCAGCCGAATCCGGTGGGGACGGAGCATTGGCATCAAAGTTTAAGAATATTAAGCTTCAGGAGTATGAAATCAATGCCATGCAGGAAGCCGAAAAAAAGAATATGGGTGTCTATGGTGTGACTGTATATGTACAGGAATCCTGTATTTTAAAAGCTGCAAGAGCATTTCTTGTATTCAAGGCATTGGAAGAAATCGGTGAGATTATTGTATCAGATCCCACAGTACAGGATATTGAAGATGAAAAGTTTGAACTGGATTTCAGTTTATATCTGATCTCTCAAGAGGATGCAGACAAGGTAAAAACAGTAGTTAAAGATGTATCGGAAATAGAAGATGCCGTAGTAGAAAAGATTGAAAGCTTTGGTTCTCAGAAGGCGGAAAGTGAAGAAAAAGAAGAAAAGCCTGAGGAAAAAGAAGAAAAACCCAAGACAGCAGCACCATCGGCACCAGCACCAGCCGCTGCTCAGGCGGTACCGGCAAAGCAGCCAACACCAGCCAAGCAGACAGCAAAACCAGTAGTAAACAGAACCGTTCGTGTGGATTTAGAGAAGCTGGATGCTTTGATGAATCAGGTCAGCGAGTTGATTATCGCAAAGAATGGTCTGGTATCCATCAGTTCCAACGAAAGTTCCGATGTCTCGGTGCAAGGCTTACATGATCAGATTGAATACTTGGAGAGAATTACCACCAATCTCCATGAGTCTGTAATGAAAGTTCGAATGGTGCCCATTGAAAGTGTGGTAAGCCGTTTCCCTAGAATGATTCGTGATCTTTCTAAGAAGCTTGACAAGAAGATGGAGCTTTATATGACTGGTGAAGACACAGAGTTGGACAGAACCGTTGTAGATGAAATTGGCGATCCGTTAATGCACTTGCTTCGAAATTCTGCAGATCACGGTCTGGAATCCAACGAGGTGCGTAGGCAGAGAGGAAAGGAAGCAGTAGGTACCATCTTCTTAAATGCATATCAGGAAGGCAACAATGTAGTTATTGAGGTGGGAGATGACGGTAACGGTATTGATGTGGAAAGTGTAAAGGCGAAAGGTATCGAGCGGGGAATTATCACACAGGAACAGGCAGAGACCATAAGCGATAAGGATGCAGTGGGCTTATTGTTTATGCCTAGTTTTTCCATGGCAAAGAAGATTTCTGATATCTCCGGAAGAGGTGTAGGTCTTGATGTGGTGAAATCTAAGATTGAAGCCTTGGGAGGTGATGTGGAAGTTAAGACAAAGTTAGGTGAAGGAACTACCTTTATCGTAAGACTTCCATTGACGCTGGCAATTATTCAGGCATTAATGGTAGAATTGGGAGGTGAGAAATATGCCATTTCTCTGGGTTCCATTCAAACCATCGAAGATATTTCTGTAGCTGATATCAAGTATGTTCAGGCAAAGGAAGTGATTCATATTCGTGGAACTGTAATTCCCATTATTCGCCTGGACAAAATTCTCGATATCGAACCAAGAGAAAAGCAGTCTGATAATCTGACGGTTGTTATTGTAAAGAAGGGTGATCAGTTAGCAGGTCTGGTAGTAGATAATTTGATTGGACAGCAGGAAATCGTTATCAAATCTTTGGGCAAATATATTGATAACTCAAAGATTATCAGCGGTGCAACCATTCTTGGTGATGGTGAAGTGGCATTGATTCTTGATGCGAATGTATTATTTTAGGGGGTGTCTGGAATATGGAAGAAAATAGAACAGCATTAGACGGAGTGCAGTACATAGTGGTAAAAATCGGAAGTGAGCAGTATGGAATTGATATTCAGTTTGTAGATAATATCGTTCGTATGCAGCCCATTACCAGAGTGCCGAAGATTCAGCCGTATTTTAAGGGGGTAATTAACCTGCGGGGAGAGATTGTGCCGGTTATGAGTTTAAGACTGAAAATGAATCAGGCACCGGATGAATTTAACAATGCCACAAGAATAATTATCTTAAAATTAGAACCCCAGGCTGCCATTGGAATCATTGTGGATGAGGTCAAGGAAGTAGTTACCTTGGAAGAGCAGGAAATCGAAAAGGTACACTATGATGCAAAGGATGAAAATCCAGGTTTCATTCACGGAATTGGAAAGCATGAAGGAGAACTTATCTCTTTGTTGGATTTACATGTGGTAATTGGTGATAAAGAAAATGCATAAGGTGGTGTCCCATGGCAAAAGTGAATTTAGATGAAATAGATAATACGTATTATGATGTACTGCGTGAGATAGGAAATATAGGTGCAGGAAATGCAACCACAGCGCTTGCCCAGCTTCTGAATATGAAGCTGGACATGCGTGTTCCCAAGGTAGCACTGGTGGAATTTAATAAGCTGGCAGAGTCTATCTGCGGTGAGGAAGATATTGTGGTTGGAATTTATCTTTTTCTTGAGGGTGATATTAACGGCAGCATGATGTTTATGATGGAGGAAACTTCTGCTCATGTGTTGGTAAATCATCTTATGGGGAGAGAGGCAGAGAATCAGGATCCCTTTAATGAAATGGATTATTCTGCACTGCAGGAGATAGGGAATATTATTACAGGTGCGTACCTGTCCTCTCTTTCCGGTTTGACAAATTTGTATATTAATGCTTCCATACCCTATCTTACGGTGGATATGGCAGCAGCAATTCTCAGTGTGCCGGCGATTGAGTTTGGTAAACTGGGCGATAAAGCATTGCTGATTCAAACGGAATTTGGGGATGATATTGCTATCAATGGGTATTTTATTTTGATACCAGATATGCAGTCATATGATGTTATTTTAACATCCTTAGGTTTATAAAAGGAGTGGGATAAAATGCCAGAGATGATAAAAGTAGGAATGGCAGATTTGAAAGTGTGCCCGCCTCCAAATGCGATTACAACCCTTGGTCTTGGCTCTTGTGTGGGGATAGCCTTATATGATCCCATAACCAAAATTGCAGGGTTGGCACATATTATGCTGCCAGACAGTACGCAGATTCGAAACAATACCAATAATGCCAAATTTGCAGATACGGGTATCAAAGAACTGGTGGATCAGATGGCAAGAATTGGTGCGAGTCGTTTCCGACTGGTGGCGAAGATTGCCGGAGGGGCACAGATGTTTGCCTTCCAGAGCAGTGGTAATTCTGATACGTTAAGAGTAGGTGAGCGAAATGTGCAGGCAACAAAGAAAGCTTTAAACGACTTGGGAATCCGAATTCTTGCAGAAGATACGGGGCTAAATTATGGACGAACGGTTGAATTTTATTCAGAAACCGGAGAGTTTATCATAAAATCAGTTGGTAAGCCGATTAAAAAAATATAAACAAAAAACAGAGGCTATAAGCATATTTGCTTATAGCATATCGTGTTTATGGACATTCTGTGTATTGGAAAACGGAGGGACTTTGTATGAAGACAAAATATATATCAGCACTAATTACCTTAAGTGCAGGGGCAGTTGCAGCACTGGTGGGAACCATTTGCGGTATGCCTTCCAATGTATTTATTCGAAGTATATTAATTACCTTGTTTGCATTTTTTTTGATGGGTCTGTTGGTGGAGAAGGTGATCTTTGTTACCATTGCACCGGATGCTTCCAGAGATGAATCA
This sequence comes from uncultured Lachnospiraceae bacterium, assembly GCA_947174015.1. Taxonomy (GTDB): domain Bacteria; phylum Bacillota; class Clostridia; order Lachnospirales; family Lachnospiraceae; genus RUG11237. The sequence continues at coordinate 45,576 of CAMWHJ010000005.1, forward strand.
GAGCATTTTGAGAATATTGAAGAGGTGATTCGCAAGGAAGAGGAGTATGATGAAAAATATAATAATGGAAAAAAGGCAAAAAATAAGTCAGAGGTAAAACGAATTCCCTTGAGTTAGTTTTCAATGACAAAAATGCATTTAGGAGCGGAGGCTAGTATGAATGAAGCAGGAAAAAAAGAATTGTGGGATTTATATACTTCGAATAGAAGTCCGGAATTAAGAGAACAAATTATAATAGAATATGCTCCATTGGTAAAGTTGGTAGCCGGCAGACTGAGTATGTATTTAGGGTACGTGGTGGAATATGATGATTTGGTGGGCTATGGGATTTTCGGCTTAATAGATGCAATAGATAAATTTGACAATGATAAATCAGTAAAGTTTGAGACTTATGCTTCTCTGAGAATCAGAGGGGCAATCTTGGATCATATTAGAAAAATGGACTGGATTCCAAGAACCTTGCGACAGAAGCAGAAGAGAATGGAGACGGCAATCAAGGAATTGGAGACAGAACTGGGCAGAAATGCCACAGATGCAGAGGTGGCAAAGCGTATCGGCATCACAGAGTCGGAATTGGTAGGTTGGCAGTCCCAGATGAAGATTACCAATATTATTTCTTTAAATGAATATATGGATGCAGAGACAGAAGCCGGTTACGGAGCAGACATTCCCGATCGCAAGCATTTTACCCAGCCGGAAAAAGCAGCAGAGGATAAGGAGATAAAGGGCAGGCTTTTGGATGCACTGGAACTATTGACAGACAAAGAGAAGAAGGTTATTCTGCTGTACTATTATGAGGAACTGACATTGAAAGAAATTAGTGAGATTTTGGGTGTATCAGAATCCAGAGTATCACAATTACATACAAGAGCACTGCAGAAGATGAAAAAGAAATTGGGAAACTATACGGGGATTTTCAGTGAAGTTTGGTGACAGAAAGCGAAAGAGGTGGTTTTATGGGGAAGAGGAATGGATACTTCCAGCTAATTATTAAAGAACAGGGAACATTTTTACGAATATACCCTCCTGTGGAGGGTGGAGAAAAGGTTACTACATCAGAGGCGGCGGCATATCTTACAAGAGAGAAGCTGACAGCTTTTGATGTAAGGGCACTGAACGAAGTCATTGTGAAACAGCAGGATGCACCAGTGGAACTTTTGGTTTCTTCGGAGGCGATCATACCGGCAACAGAAATTCTTGCAGTAACCATATCTGAGGATAAGATGACAGTAAAGGGAAGATTCTATCCCCCTTCCACAGAGGGAAGAATGTTAGATAAACGGGAAATTATCTCCGATATGGCAATGGCAGGAATCAAAGCAGGTGTGGATGAGGCTGTTATAGAGGAGTTCTTAGCCAACAGGAAATATTGTACAGATTATATACTGGCAAAGGGATTCCAGCCGGTACAGGGCAAGGATGCGGTAATTACCTATCATTTCAATACAGAAATCAATTTAAGACCCACCGTCCATGAGGATGGTACTGTGGATTACCATGAGTTGAATAATATTGCCAGAGTGAATGAGGGGCAGGTAATCGCAACTCTTACCAAGGCAGATCCGGGGCATGCCGGCTTAAATGTGTGTGGTGAGGTGATTCGCCCAAGAGAAGTAAAGAAGCTTCATCTTTCACCGGGAAAAAATATGGTGTTGTCTGAGGACAGATTACAGTTGATTTCTCAAGTGAATGGACATGCTTCTCTTGTGGGAGATATGGTATTTGTATCTAATATATATGAAGTACAGGATGTGGATGCCTCTACCGGTGATATCACTTATGACGGAAACGTGCTGGTAAAAGGAAATGTGAGAAGCGGTTATGCTGTCAATGCCAAAGGGAACATCGAAGTTAATGGTGTGGTTGAGGGTGCAGTATTAAAAGCAGAAGGAGATGTACTGTTGAAGCGGGGAATTCAAGGCATGGGCAAGGCAAAGATAGAATGTGCAGGTAATCTGATTGCAAAATTTATCGAAAATGCCCAAATAAGTGCAGGAGGCTTTATCCAGACAGAATCTATAATGCACAGCCATGTAATGGCAAAGGAAGAAATTCAGGTTAGTGGTAAGAAGGGCTTTATCACCGGCGGAACAGTGCGCTCCTCTAAAATGATCGCCGCAAAAAATCTTGGTTCGCCTATGGGAACAGATACTATTTTAGAAGTAGGGGTGGATCCCATACTCAAGGAGAAATACCAGACCATGCAGATGGAAATTAAGGAGTCAGAGAAAGTTCTTGCCACAACGAAGCCAGTGTTTACTGCTTTTATCAAAAAATTGTCTTCCGGAGAAAAATTTTCCAAGGAACAGGCGGCAAAGGTGCAAGAGCTGCAAAAGACAATAACCGCCAATGAACAGCGTATCAGCAACAATGTGAAAGAAATGGAAGGAATTGAAGATATACTGCAGGCAGAGACAAATGCATGTATCAAAGCACAGGGAAATGTCTATACAGGCGTAAAGATTGTGATTTCGGACTGTACCTTATTCGTACGGGAAAATTTAACATTTTGCCGTTTCGTTCGGGAGAAAGGTGAGATTAAGGGATATACGTTGTAGAAGCTTGTGGGAGTGAAAGAGAGAAGAAAGAAGGAAAAAACATGTCATCACTAATCAGACCTATTGATATGAGCGGAGTTGTGCAGCGCTCTCAGGATGTTTCTCAAGTGAAGCATCAGGAGGACAATAAGTCCTTGGTAGACCATCAGAATTTCAGTCAACACTTTGACAAAGAAGTGAAACATCAGTTGGATAGTGTCAAAAATTCTCAGAAGGGTGAGAAAAAGAAAGAGGATTATGATGCAAAGAATAAGGGAAATGGGAGAGAATATGAAGAGCAGAAGAAGGGAAAGCAGAAAAAGAAAAAAGATGCAGATTCAGATAAAGTAACCCAAAAAAGTCAAAGCAGTTTTGACATTCGCATTTAAGGAGATTTGGAATGAAGACATTAGAGGTAATTCTTTTGATTTTAGGAGTTGGTGCTTATGTTGCCAGTTTCGTTGTGCCGGAGAAAGCCGGAAAGAAAGAAGCAAAGGACATCAGTGAGGAAGAGATCAAGAAGATTATTCAGGAACAGATACCTACGGCTGCAAAGCAGATTGAGGAAGAGACAAGAACACAGGCTGAGGCTGCAGTAAATCAGGCGGTGTCTGAGGCAGGCGAAAAGACGGAACGGGAGCTGGAAAAACTTACCAACGAAAAGATCATGGCAGTGAATGAATACTCAGATACCGTTTTAGAGGAAATTCAAAAAAACCATTCAGAGGTGATGTTCCTTTACAGTATGCTGAATGATAAGGAACAGGAAGTGAAAGATACTTTAAAAGTAATCAATCAGGCAAAGGCAGAGTCTCAGGGTTTTTTTGAGAAAACCGTAGCTATTGTGGATAAGGTGGATCAGGAATTTGACCGTGTGACCAATGAATTAAAGGTTTACGAAGATAAGGCAAATTCCTGTATGGAACAAGTACAGGCACAGATTGATGAAGTGATGAAGAAACCTATCATGGCTCCGGAAACGACAGCAGTGCAGACACCTGAGACAGCAGCAGAGCCTTCCATGGCGGCAGAACCTGTCAAGGAAGAGGAAAGTCTGGACGATACAAGGGATGAAGAGTTTGAACAAAAGCTTATAAGTACCCTTCATTCGATTATTCCTGAATTTGATTTTGAAGATGCCAATGCGGTGGAATTGGGGTCAGAGGATGGAGAGGGATTTGAGGTGACGGAGGAACCACCTGAGAAAAAGTCTCATTTTTCTTTCTTAAAAGGGCAGGAAAAGAGCAAAAATGAACAGGTCAAAGAGCTTTATATGCAAGGTCTTTCTGAAGTGGAAATTGCCCAAAAGCTATCCATTGGACGAGGCGAAGTGCGTCTGATTATTGGCTTAATGGAACGATAAAAAAATATACAGAAAGGCTTGGGGTAAAAAAGATGAATTTGAAATATTTTTTACGAGGATTAGGTAGCGGTGCGGTAATCACTGCATTGATATTATCCATTGCTCACAGCAGCGATGGAAATGCCCTGTCGGATGAGGAGATTATCCGGCGGGCAGAGCAACTGGGAATGGTGCAGCAGGAGGAGTTGTTGTCGGAGAACACAAAGAATCCTTCCGTGACAGAGGCAGCGGATGTAACTGCTGCTGGCGAAGAACCAGAGGAAACAGCATCCGATTTGGAGAATTCTGAGAATCAAGATACTCAGGAGAGTGGTAAAACAACAGGGGGGCCAGACAAGAATTTTTCAGATGATATTCTTGCCATGGCAACGGAGGCAGCAAAGCCAAGCAAGGAGACAGAGCCCACTAAGGCAGAGAACACAAATGCCCCATCACCTACAAAGGAACCCACAGATACACCGCAGCCCACCGAGACACCTGCTCCGGAATCAGCGGAGAAGAAGGTTATTACGATTGTGTCTGGTATGTGGTCGGATCAGGTGGCAAGAGAACTTCAAAATATGGGTGTGGTTGAGGATGCCAAAGATTTTGACCAGTTCTTAGTGAAAAACGGATATGCCAACCATATTGTGGTAGGTACTTTTGAGATACCTGCAAATGCTTCTTATGAGGATATTGCACATATAATCACCAATCGGTAAAGATAGGAATCGATATGATATATATTCAAAAAGTGGACGAGATCACAGCACAAAGCAGAAAGAGAAACGAAATTCTTCATCAGTGTGCCCATGATCTGCTATGGAGTGCAGTGAAAGAAGAATATCCGGAAATGGCAGATAAGCTTACCATGCGAAGACAAGAACATGGTAAGCCTTATTTTGTGGAAAAATCTCAGCAGGGAGAGGAATATTCTTCCGAAATTCAATTTAATCTGTCTCACAGCGGCAGCTATGTTGTCTGTATTGTGGGCGATTCTCCCATGGGAATCGATTTGGAAAAGCTCCGTCCTTATAATGAGAAGGTGGCAAAAAAGATTCTTCACCAACGGGAATGGGCAGTGTTAGAGACTTCCAGACAAAAAGAAAGGGATTTTATTCGATTTTGGACCTTGAAAGAGGCTTATGGGAAATATACTGGCAAAGGGCTGGGAGAGGATATGAAGAGTATATTTTTTGCTTGGGATATCGAGGGAAAAATATGCTGTAGCGATAAGGAGGTTTTTGCTTTTCAGTGGTTTGTTGAGGGAGAATATTATCTGTCTGTCTGTGTGTCTAAGACAGCAGGAGATATGAAAACATTGACGAATTTCAGGAGAAGTGATAAAATCTATACTTGTTAAGAAAGGAAGAGCTGTATGCGTTATCATAATATTACCAAAGATGATATGCTCAACGGCGATGGATTGCGTGTTGTCCTTTGGGTATCAGGATGTAACCATTGCTGTAAGGGCTGTCAGAATCCGGTTACATGGGATGGTGAGGGAGGCATTCTTTTTGATGAAAAGGCAAAGCAGGAGATATTTCAGGAACTGGAAAAGCCTTACATATCGGGACTCACCCTCAGCGGCGGCGATCCATTATATACCAGCAATGCCTATGAGATCACAGAACTGGCAAAGGAAGTGAAAAGCAGGTTTCCGTCAAAGACCATCTGGTTGTATACAGGATATGAATGGGAAGTTATCATGGATTATCCGGTGATGCAGTATGTAGATGTGGTGGTGGATGGAAAATTCATCCAAGCAAAACAAGATAATCAGCTTCGTTGGAAAGGAAGTTCCAATCAGAGAGTGATTCGTGTGGCAGAGACTCAAAAGCAGGGAAAGGTTATTCTTCACTGTGAGGATTGAGTCATAAGTTTAGGAGGAGCATATGAAAAGAATAGCAAAGTTTCATAAAGTTAGTTTGGAGAGATATATAGAAGACTGGGAAAGCTTATTTGGAGATGAACCAAAGAGTGTAACAGAAGAAAAATACAATAATATTAAGTTGCCAAAACGTGCTACCAAGGGATCCGCAGGCTATGATTTTTTTGCACCACAGCATTTTTCCTTAGAGCCGGGGAAAACCATCACCATTCCCACCGGAATCCGGGTGGAAATGGAAGAGGGATGGGTGCTGAAATGTTATCCCAGAAGTGGTTTGGGATTTAAATTTCGTCTGCAGTTAAACAATACAGTGGGAATTATTGACAGTGATTATTTCTATTCAGACAATGAAGGTCATATTTTTGTAAAGCTTACCAACGATAGCAATGAGGGAAAAATTTTGAATATCTCCAAAGGTTCTGCTTTTATGCAGGGGATTTTTGTGGAATATGGCATTACCTATGATGATGAAGCAGATACCATTCGAAATGGTGGTTTGGGAAGCACCAGCACGGAAAATAATTAATAATGAAAAAATGGGCGAAACCTCATGGGAGGTTTCGCCATTTTCAATCAATTCTCCTATTGACAAACCTATGGGAAACCCTTATACTTTGATTAGGAAATAGTTTGATAATCAAAATATTAGGAGAAAGCAATGACAACAAGAGTAATAGGGACGGGAAGCTCAATTCCCGATAGAAATGTGACCAATGATGAGTTAGCGAAGGTAATGGATACTTCAGATGAATGGATTTGCAGCAGAACCGGAATTCGCAGCAGAAATATTGCAGTAGAAGAGACCACCACTTCCATGGCTGCGAAGGCAGCAAGAAAGGCTGTGGAAAAATCTGGCATTACACCGGAAGAAATTGATTTGATTATTGTAGGTACGGTGTCTTCCGATATGTATTATCCCAGTACAGCTTGTCTGGTGCAGGCGGAGTTGGGAGCTGTCAATGCAGTGGCATTTGATTTGGCTGCCGGCTGTTCCGGTTTTTTGTTTGCCTTGAATACTGCCCATAGCTATTTAAGTTCCGGTATGGCAAAGTGTGCCTTGGTAATTGGGGCGGAAACTCTGTCTAAGATGATGGACTGGTCAGACAGAAGCACTTGTGTGCTGTTTGGAGACGGAGCAGGTGCAGCGGTGGTAAAGGCAGATACCGTCGGAATAAGATCGGTGGTTGCCCATTCCGATGGCAGCGGCGGTGATGTACTTACTTGTGAAAACAGAGTCACCAGAAATTTATTAGTACAAAGGGAGCAGCAGTTTAGCTATACCCAGATGGCAGGGCAGGAAGTTTTCAAGTTTGCGGTAAAGATGGTGCCAAAGTGTATTCAGGAGGTATTAGACAAAGGGGGACTTACTGTTGAGGATGTGGATTATTTCCTGTTACATCAGGCAAATAAAAGAATTATTGAATCGGTGGCAAAGCGTCTGAAAGTATCACTGGATAAATTTCCAATGAATATTGAATGCCATGGCAATACATCTGCCGCCAGTATTCCTATTTTGCTGGATGAACTGGTGGAACAGGGTCGGTTTAAAAAAGGGGACATTATTGTAATGTCCGGTTTCGGTGCAGGTCTCACTTGGGGAGCCACACTTTTGGAATGGTAAGGTAAGTATAAAAAACTTTCTTTTTGGCAAACTACTACAAAGAATAGTAGTATACGGAAAGGAAGTTTTTTTATGAAGATTTTAGAAGAAAAAATCAGAACTGACCTAAAATCCAATATCACATATTTTAATAATATATTAAATGTTAATCAGAATTTTGATATTGTGTATCGAGTGGTGGAGTTCGGTGGAAAACAGGTATGTTTTTATTTTGTAGACGGTTTTTTGAAAGATGATATGCTGCAGAAGCTACTGCAATATTTTGCTTCTATTAAGGAGGAAGATATGCCGGAAGATGCCCACAGCATGTCAAAACTTTGTATTCCCTATGGAGAAGTGAACATTTTAGATGATTGGCAGGCAATTTTGAAAAATCTTCTCTCAGGTATTGCCATTTTATTTATTGACGGCTACAAGGAATGTCTTTCCCTTGACTGCAGAACTTATCCTATGCGAAGTGTGCAGGAGCCGGATAAGGATAAGGTGCTGAGAGGATCTAAGGATGGATTTGTGGAGACTTTGGTTTCCAATACGGCACTGATACGAAGACGTATCCGCACACCGGAGCTTACCATGGAAATTAAGACTGTTGGGGAAAGCTCTAAGACGGATCTTGTGCTTTGTTATATGGAGAATCGAGTTAATAAGGAATTTTTGAAACAGGTGAAGGAGCGTCTGGATTCCATTAAGGTGGATGCCCTGACTATGAATCAGGAAAGTCTGGTGGAGTGTCTTTATCCCTATAAATGGTACAACCCTTTTCCGAAGTTTAAGTTTTCGGAACGTCCTGATACAGCAGCGGCACAGATTTTGGAGGGAAATATTATTATTCTGGTGGATAATTCCCCCTCCTGCATTATTCTGCCCACTTCTGTTTTTGACATTATCGAGGAGGCGGATGACTACTATTTCCCCCCCATTACGGGAACCTATCTGCGCTGGTGCCGTTATATTATTACAATGATCACGGTGCTGCTGACACCTTTGTGGCTGCTGTTTGTAAATCATCCCCAGTGGGTACCGGAATGGCTTGCTTTTACAGTGATTACCGATGAGATTTATGTGCCGGTGGTGGTGCAGTTATTTATGCTGGAATTTGCCATTGACGGTTTAAAGCTGGCAGCAGTGAATACACCAAATATGCTGAGTACTCCGTTAAGTGTTATTACAGCATTGGTGTTGGGAGAATTTTCGGTAAAGTCAGGATGGTTTAATACAGAGGCTATGCTGTATATGGCTTTTGTGGCAGTGGCAAATTATACTCAGCAGAGCTTTGAACTGGGCTATGCACTGAAGTTTTTGCGGATGATCCTGCTGTTGCTGACACAGTTTTTTGGTTTGTATGGCTTTGCGGGCGGAATTGTACTGATATTGGTGCTGCTGGCAACCAACAAGACCATGTCAGGGGAAAAGTATTTCTATCCGCTGATTCCTTTAAATGTGAAAGAATTAGGAAAGCGTATACTGCGCAGAAGACTAAAATATGAGGAAATACAGCAGTAGACAAAAGAAAAGGAACATGATAAACTAAATGGAAATGAAAATGGGAGGAAAAATCAATGGTTAAAGCAGGAATGGTACTGGAGGGAGGAGCTACCAGAGGTGTGTTTACTGCTGGAGTACTGGATTTCCTAATGGAAAAGGATTTGTATTTTAAATATGTCATTGGTGTTTCAGCAGGTGCCTGCAATGCAGTGGATTATGTGGCAAAGCAGATTGGCAGAACCAGGCAGTGTATGATTATAGAAGACAAAGAAAACGCATATGTGGATTTTCGCAGAACCATGAAAACCGGCAGTGTGTTTGATATGGATATGATTTTTGATAAGTTTCCCAATGAGATATTTCCTTTTGATTATGATACATGCCTTTCTTCGAAAATAAAGTGGGAGGTAGTGGCAACGAACTGTGAAACAGGAAAAGCAGAGTATTTCACAGAGCAGGAGGACAAGGCACGGTTGATGCAGGTTTGCCGTGCCTCCAGCAGCCTGCCATTGTTGGCACCTATGGTGATGGTGGATGGTGTACCTTATCTGGACGGGGGTTTGGCGGATTCGGTTCCCGTCAGCCATGCACTGCGCAAAGGCTACAAGAAATGCGTGGTGGTGTTGACTAGAAGAAAGGGCTATCGAAAGGTTCATTCTAAAAATTTAGACAAGCTTTATATTGCCGCACTGCGAAAATATCCCAATTTAATTAACTCCATTGTACACAGACCGGAGGTTTATAATAAACAGATGGATTTGATCGATCGACTGGAGCAGGAGGGCAGAATCTTTGTAATTCGTCCCCGGATGCAGGAGGTGTCCAGAACCGAGCAGAATGTACAGGTACTGACAGAATTTTACCAGCATGGGTATGATACTATGGAAGAGCAGTATGTAAATATGCTGGAATATTTGGTGCGATAAGAGAGAGGTGCAGACTATGAAAGAATATCAAGGTTTTACTGCCAATGCTTTGAAAATAATTGCTATTGTTACCATGTTGATTGACCATATTGGTGCTGCACTGGTATGGCAGATGGTGGGGCAGCAGGGAGATACCTTTTACATAATATACCGGGGGATGCGTCTGATTGGCAGAATTGCTTTTCCCATTTACTGTTTCTTTATTGTGGAGGGTTTCAGGCATACCAGAAGTGTGAAAAAGTACATGGCAAGGCTTGCGGTTTTTGCAATCATCTCAGAGATTCCTTTCGACTATGCATTTATGGGCGGGCTCACTCTGAGTTATCAAAATGTGTTCTTTACCTTAACTTTGGGTCTGGCATGTATCTGGGGATTTCAGGAATTGGAAGTCAGAATGAAAGCCGGATTGGCACAGACAGTATTAAAAATAGTTGTGATGCTGGTAATGGCAGAAGCAGCGGAACTTTTACATACGGATTACGGTGACTTTGGAGTCATAATCATTGCAGTTCTTTATCTGTTTCAGAAGAAAAGGGGAATACAGTGTATTGTGGGAGCCTTGGGTTTTGCATGGGAAGTGACGGCACCTTTGTCCTTTGTGCTGCTTTATTTTTACAATGGAGAAAAGGGTAAGCAGGTAAACAAATATTTATTCTATGGTTTTTATCCGGTACATTTGGCGGTGATTGGTGCAGTGAGAATGCTGTGTTTTTAAGTTTGGTATATCGGAAGATACGGTAATAGTGATTACAAATAAAGCAGTTGTCACTTTACGGTTTTTGAATCGTGAAGTGACAACTGCTGTTTTAATTCATGGCAATAGAAAGTTTGCAGAGCGTGCTTTCTATTGTTTCACATTAATTACAACCACAGTTACAATCGTTACGATTTGGTTTTGGCATCACATTTGCAGTGTTAGTTTCATTGCTATTGCAGTTGCAGTTAGAAGTTTTCTGGGGGCAGTCAAAAGCAGGGTTAAAGGCATAGAAGTTTTTCGCATCCAGATGCTCCTGTACAATCCGCAGGGCTTCACCGAAACGCTGGAAGTGTACAATTTCACGCTGACGCAGAAAACGAATGGGATCTGCTACATCATGGTCATGTACCAGACGCAGTATGTTGTCATAGGTGGAGCGGGCTTTCTGTTCCGCAGCCAAATCTTCCACCAGATCGGTGATGGGATCTCCCTTAGACTGAAATTCGCATGCATTAAAAGGAATACCGCCAGCAGCTTGGGGCCATAAGCCGGTGGTGTGGTCAACATAATATTTGTCAAAGCCGGAAGCTACAATTTCGTCGGGGGTGAGATTTCTGGTAAGCTGGAATACAATGGTGCCTACCATTTCGAGATGTGCTAATTCTTCCGTTCCGATATCCGTCAATGTTCCCATAACCTCCCGATAAGGCATTGCATACCGTTGGGACAGATAACGCATGGAGGCAGCCAGCTCTCCATCAGGACCACCAAATAACGTTAAGATATAGCACTGTTTTTCCTTGCAAAATCAAGGTTTTCAGACAAACCAAGACTACAATACGACTTTTATGATTTGTAAAATATGATTTCAAGAGATTTGCTCTCACGCTGGTATTTGATTTCTTTTACAATCTGCCGGAGAGAGGAGGCCTTTTCTTCGGAATCAGCATCAGACCGGAGAAGTTGAGCCACAGTTTTGCAATCCTCCATCAGTTGCCTGCGCAGCAGTGGAGAATCCTCCGGCATTTTTGTTTCAAATATTTTCTGCTCTATTTCATGCCGTTCCTTTTGTATGGCTTCTTTATTTTCTTTATATTCTTCCAAAGTATCAATTTCTGCCAGATAAGCCTCTTTACAGCGTTTTTCCTTTTTATCCAAATATGCAAGCTGTTTCTTGAAGTTGGCAAGGTCAATCTTCATATTCGCCTTTGGCAGAATGTCAAAATGGATGGTATCATAGTCCACATTATCCAAAATTTCAAGCAGCATTTTCTCCATATTATTCTGTGAAATATAACAGGAGCCGGGATGCATTCCCTTAGTATATTTGTAACACTGGAATCCTCCCTGTTTATTTTCCGGGTGATAATAAGTCATGGTAGCACCGCATACACCGCATTTTAAAAGACCACAGATGTAATGCTTTGAATATCCTACCCCTTTACGTCTTGCAGGGGTATATGAGCTTTCTATGCGTTTCTGAACATCATTAAAATCCCCTTCGGATATAAGAGGTTCATGTTTTCCGTCAGCAATAATGATGTCATCCGGGTCATGATTCTGGTGCGAAGAATGGGAGGCACGATTCCAGCGAACTTTGCCAATGTAAAAAGGATTTTGCAAAATATAGCGAACGGTTCTGAGTTCAAAAGGATATCCACGCTTGGTCTTATGCCCCTGTTCATTTAATTTTCTTGCAATACTGGAAAAATCAATGCCTTCTAAATAAGATGTGTAGATATACTTTACAATGGCAGCCTCTTTCTCATTGACCATTGGAATTTTGCCGGGAACAGAATCGTATCCGAGAGGAGCAGCGGACTGGTAGCCTCCCCGCAATGCTTTTTCTGTCATGCCCCGCCGTACTTCACTGGCCAGATTAATGGAGTAAAATTCATCAAACCATTCGATAATGCGTTCAATCAGTGAACCAAAAGGCCCCTCTATAATCGGTTCACTGATCGATATCACATTTACACCGTTTTTTTCAAGTAAGGATTTGTAGACAATGCTTTCTTCCTGGTTTCTGGCAAAACGTGAGAATTTCCATACAAGGATAGCATCAAATTCTCTGTTTCTGGCAGCAACGATCATTTTCTGAAATTCTGGCCGCTTATCTGCCTTTTTCCCCGAAATTCCGTTTTCCATATAGATATGATCCGCAAGGACCTCATATCCGTTTTTCTTGGCATATTCAATCAGAAGTCGTTTCTGGGCATCCGGGGAGAGCTCCTCCTGTTTGGAGGTGCTCACCCGGATATAGAGAGCAGCGGTATTCTGCATATTTATCTCATCCTTTCAAAGTTGCACCGGTGCAATTATCGCACGCCGATTTTCTGAATTAAAGCTTCTTGAAGTACCTGAGAAAAGTTTACACCATAGGCAGTAGCTTCCTCGTTGAGCCATTCCGGAATAGTAAGGGTTTTCTTAACCGCCTTATTGTTATACATTTTTCGATATTTCATCGTATCTGCTTTTATATAGTTTACAAATTCGTTTTCCATAAGATGAATATCTGAGGGATTGCTTGGTTCTGGGATTGTCTTGCCGTCTACTTCGTAACCATATAGCACAAGTGCAAGGACATCCTCTGCCATTTCAATTCCCTCTTCTAAAGTGTCAGCACATGTATAACAGCTTTCCAAATCCCTGAAAGTAATAGAGTAATTTCCCTCCGGCTCCTTTGTAAAAATGGCTGGATATACATACTTCATAAGATAACCTCCTTAAGATATATAAATAGTATGAGGTATTGCATGGGTGATATCCCTGCATCCTCTCTAATGCGGTTGCAAGTTCCGGTTGGAACATCCTGAGATGGATGCCTTGGCACAGGAAAACTCTTTCCAGTGTGGGGGCTGAATCAGATATCATGCCTCTTGCCATGCCTTTGCAGGTAACAGCCGTTTTTCTTTAGTAATTTGATAAGTTCAGATACTTTCAATCCACGCCCTCCTTTCACTATAATTAATATAGCACGTATATACACGTGTGTCAATGACATGTATAGGTAGAGTGTAAGGTGACAATTTCTAATATCCAATGCCATAAAAAGACAAAATATGAGTTTACAAAATAAAAATAATATGATATACTTGAGAAGTAGTCAGATGTATCTTAAATTCTCCCCTAAAGATATTAGATGCATCAAAGATTACTCCCTCTTCATATTAGTAATTTTTGCAAACCGCAGCATAGATGATATGCTGCGGTTTTCTCTTTCGTAAAAGTAAAGTCTTGACAAGCATCAAAGTTGCACCGGTGCAACTATCGTACACTGGTTTTTTTGGACATATCCAGAAGGGCATCCTGCAATATTTTTGAGAAATTTACATTGTTTTTTTCTCCAAAAGTATTAAGCCATGCAGGTAAAGTGATGTTTTTGCGTACTGTCTTTTCCCCATATTTTTCTGAATAAGTGTCCATGTCAAGGACCAGCAGATTAACAAAACTTCCAGTGGGAACTTCCAGTTCAGTGAACTCAGAAGCAGCAGGAATGGAGTTTCCTTCTTCCAATTCCAAAAGAATCCAACCGGATGCTGCATCCGTTCCCATCTCAATGGCATCAATTAGGTTATCGCCTTCACTAACGCAGCCGGGCAAGTCAGGAAAGGTGACTGTATAACCGTCTTTTTCGATACATGGCATAAAAATTGCCGGGTAAATGAGTTTCATATTCATACACTCCTTTTTCGGAAGCAAGACTATTTTAGTCCTGCTTGTTTTAATATTGAATTAGCGGTACCTTTATCGACATCTCCGGCATGAAAAGGTATTGTCACCTTTCCGGGTTTGGAATCATGCTTGTAATGTCTATGGGAGCCGACTTGTCGTATCAGGTGCCAGCCATCCTCTAATAATATCTTTTCAAGTTCCCTAGCTCTCATCTTTAATGTGCCTCCTTATAGTTATAATTATACACATTATACACACAAAGTCAATAGAAGATGTGTATAATACACATAAATAGTATGAGGTATTGCAGGGTTTATATCCCTGCGATGTCATAAAAAGACAAAATATGAGTTTACAAAATGAAAATAATGTGATATAGTAGAAAAGTAGTCAGATGTATCTTAAATTCTCCCCTAAAGATAGTAGGTGCATCAAAGATTACTCCCTATCTTCATATTAGTAATTTTTGCAAACCGCAGCATAGATGATATGTTGCGGTTTTCTCTTTCGTAAAAGTAAAGTCTTGACAAAATTCTGGTCAAGAATAACTTTTTTTAAGTGAAAAAATGTCAAGAATAACAGATAAAAGAAAAGCCCATGTAAAATGCAGGGGCTTTAGAAAATGGCTGGAAATTAGCTTACTCTTAGACTAAGTGTTTCATAATACTCTCGTGCTCCGGGGATTTTGGTAAATACAGCAGTATTATTAAACTGTTTCTTCACTACATCCTCAATCTCATCAATGCTAACATGAAAGAACTCCTTTCGAAGATTAACCAGATTGACACGCTGATTTTGGAAATGTTTATGCAATGCATGTTCTAGTGCCGGAGCATCATCTGAGAATATCATGGCATGAACATCAAACTCAAATGGAACAGAAGCACTGCTGAGTTCTTTTACACGATCCATAGGTTCCAAGCGGCGTGTCATACCAATTTTATAAATGTCCTCTCCAAAAGAACCAATATTCGAGATAATATAGACATAACCTGCTTTTGCATTCGCTTCTCGTTCGAGAACGGTATTTTTTTCAGATTCCAGTTGTCTCAAGCGTTCCTCTAGTTCTCTGATTTTATCAATATATAATTGTTTTTCAGCAGAATCATTAGAGTTTTGCATATATTGCATCAGACGTTTCATTTCATTGTTGTGCTGAGCTTGGTCTTTTTCAATTTTGGCTTTTTGACGTTCGATTTCTTTTCTGACTTTTTCTTCTTCTGCCATTTGCTCACGGATAGAGCGTTGTATCTCTGCCTCCTGTTCTTTTTTCAACTCAAAGGTATAAACAAGATTCCACTTATCTAATTTCAGTTTTAAAATTTCAAGGTTTAGTTGGACACCGTCTACCACAAATATCTTACTTAAGAGTTTCAAAAGATTTTGAAATCTTTTCACGAAAGGAGAGATATAACATGGTAAGTACTGCAGTAGAAAACAAAAATTACACACCAGAAGAATTAGCAGGTCTTTGCAGATTCTTAGAAGTTTATAGAAAGCCTTGGAAAATAGAAAGGAGAGTGAAAAACTGGATTGGCGATATCACACTAAGGGTCAAGGTAGATAAAGAAAGCATGAATTAGAGAAACAGCATGAAATGCTAGGGAGAACAATTACAGAACTAAAGAAAATGGTAGAAGTAGAAAAAAGAACCCACCAGAGGGCAGGTTTCTAAAAACGGACAGGTGTGAATAACCGCATAGCGTACAAACCATAGAACATAAATTAAAAAAAGAAAGGAGGGGTAGTTATGGCAGCAAAACCATTACCACTTTCAAATGGATTCTCTGCAATTATTCACGTAGAGCAGACGGATGGAACTGTAAAAGACATTCAATCATGGGAAGAACTATCAGAGGAGTTTAAGGTACTGAACCCACAGGCATTGCGTGCAGTAGGACTTGTGCCGCATAAAGACAATGCCGGATGATGAGAACAAAAAATAGAATGCGTTTATTGAACTGATGGACTGAAAATTGAATATTGGCTGTGCACCAGAAGCCGCACTGGGATCCTCATTGATACGATATATTTCAAATACTCCACCTCAATAATAATAGATTTGCTGCAACCTTCCGGTGCGGTGTCTAGTGCACAGCCAAAGCAAAAAAGAAGAAACAAACAACAAATGGCAAGATTAACTTATAAAAACAAAAATGGAACATGGGGACTTAACAACGGTTACGATATGCACAAAGTTCCGAAAGAGTTGTATGGAGTTCTGTGGAAATTAAAGGATTATTATAAAAGAGTGGCAGCAGGTCCTGAAAAAACGCCTCATCAAAGAAGACAGGGAACTATCAAGAATCAGTGCCGTAAAACGAACAGAAAACATAAAAGAACTGCAGGAAAACCCATAGAGCAGGTTCAGGCAATGCTAGGGCATGAGAGCATAGACACAACCCTAATCTATGCAAGAACCAACGATTCTACTGTAAAAGAAAGCCACAAACGATATTTAACATAAGGAGGCAACAGGTGGAATTGCGTATCGACAGCAGGTAAGCTGGTTATACAACAGTTGAGGTAAAACAACATTCCAGTGTTTTACATGCACCCACAAAGCTTTTGCAGGAAAGTATATTGGAAAAGAAATTTTCCTATGAAGGATCAAAACTTTATGAAATCAATTTCCAAAACGCAAGGTGTGTGGAGGATAACAATTTGAACAAATATGTGAATAAGAAAATGGAAAATTCGGAGCCAAGACTAAGCAGGCTTGTCGGACAGTTTCAGAAAAAAGTAGTGCGAAAACCAGAGGAGCCCAGATTGTGCAGGCAAATAATTTTTACAAAATATAAATACTATATCTTAACGTAATTCAGACCACCAAATTGAGATATAATAACCTGTGCCAGCTTAGGATTGGAAGTTTTAATATTTACCGGATACTGCAATTTTTTTTCATAACTCCACATTTAGCAATTTCCTCCTTCCCAAGGCCATGGGGATAGCACCCAATCCCATTTCGTTTGACTGTTGCCAGTAAGAGCCAGAGTCAAAGGAGTGAAACGGGTAGAATATTCTTTCATGGCTGTATTTTTCATTTCCACACATTCCTGATAGAATTTCAAAGCCTCCATATCATCAGGATGGGTATCCAAATAGAGGGCAGTTTCCACCACCGCAAAGCTAATCATGTGAATCCAGTCAAAAAGTTGTTCACGATTCATACGACTGCAGCTGGAATTCATGGGCAGGCCCTCCTTCCGATAAATGGTTTATCTAATTCGGGAAATAGAGTACCCTGCTGCAGTGCTTTGTCAAAATCGTAAATCTGATTCCATGTCTGCCAAGGTACATAAGTCATGCCAACAGGAAAATGATCGGGAAATCCTTCTCTTTTTTGATAGGGCATGCAACGTTGCTGGGGCATGGAACGGTTACATCTACAATCTGCCATCCAAGCAAATCCTTTCAAAGAATGTTCATAATTATAGTATGCGGCTGATAAGGATATGTGAATGGCAAATAGCTACTTGTACAAAATTCACAAAGATAAATAAAAAGTAAAAAAAATGGAATAATGACAGTTAAGTAACTCAAAAAATAAAAACTGGTTTTTAAAAGGAAAAATTGTCCATAAAGAAACTGTCAGGAAAAAAAATAAATTTATTTACAAATGAGTGACACATGATATTTCGGTAAAAATGACGAAAAGTTTACAAAACATTGAAAAATGAAAAAAAATATGTGCAAAATGTGAACAAAAGTGTTATACTGAGATGGAAACATATAGACGGATTTAACAAAAAATGTGAAAGGAAGGAAAAAGATATGCATAAAAGGCGCATTTTTAAGTTCTTTCGAGCTACTCTTTGTGCGACATTGGCATTGTCAATGATTTGTGGTGATTTAGGAGCCACACTTGGCATTGCCTATGCGAAGGAATCCACCGAGATTCAGACAGTGGAAAACACAGAGGTAGAGGAAGAAGTGCGGGAGGCAGATGTGGATTCAGCAGCATCCAACTATGGTCTTGCTGAGAATACAAAGGATGGTGTGATTCTTCATGCATTTTGCTGGTCTTTCAATGTAATCAAACAAAACATGAAAGACATTGCAGAGGCAGGTTATACCACTGTGCAGACATCTCCAGCCAATGCTTGTAACGACAGTTGTCCGGGAATGAAACTATATACAGATGATAATGGAACCGGTGGCTGTTGGTGGTGGCATTATCAGCCTACAGACTGGACCATTGGAAACTATCAGTTAGGTACAAAAGAAGATTACAAAGCAATGTGTGACGAAGCGGATAAATATGGAATTAAGATTATTACCGACGTTATTCCAAACCATACCACACCAGATCTTCAAAGAGTTGCCTCGTCGTTAGTGGCAACCGGTGGCGGAACAGGGGCAGGACAGTTGTATCATTCCAATGGTTTCAGAGGAATTGAGAACGGTGGCGAATGGTCCTGGGGCAATCGTCTTGCATGTACCACAGGCATGATGGGCGGTCTTCCGGATGTGAATACGGAAAACCAAGCTTTTCAGGCATATTACCTAAAGTATTGTAATGATTTAATTGAAATTGGCTGTGACGGTTTTCGTTACGATACTGCAAAGCATATCGGTGTGCCAAGTGACCCGTGTGATCCCTCAAACTCCCGTGGTGTTAATGATTTCTGGGATGTGGCTACTGGTAAAAAAGCAGTTAATGGTGTCACTTTAAAGAATGCAGACCAGGTGTTTATCTATGGTGAGGTGCTGCAGGGTGACAATGTACCCACAGCGGAGTATGCAACCTATATGTATCAGACTGCCAGCCATTACGGCGGAACATTGAGAGATGCCATCAAAAACAAAGACTTTAGTACAGGCAAGATATCCGATTGGTCACATACCAATCCGGGCAGAGTTGTCAGTTGGGTGGAATCTCATGATACATATTGTAATGACCATGAATCCGGCTGGATGTCAGACTGGGATATTCGGATGGCATGGGCAATTATTGCAGCACGTAAAGACGGTGTGCCTTTATGGATGAGCCGTCCGGAGGGTTCCAACGGTAGTTCGGGAAATTACTGGGGCAACAATGTACTTGGTGCAAAAGGAAATGACCAGTTTAAGGATCCGGAAGTAGTTGCAGTGAATTTCTTCCGCAATGCTATGGCAGGAGAGGGAGAATATTTAAGAAATCCAAACGGCAACAATCAAATTCTTCAGATTGACAGAGGAAGCAAGGGTACTTGTATCATTAATTTAGGTGGAGAAGTGGGTAGTTTCAGCAATGAGACCACTATGGCAGACGGAACCTATACCGATCAGGTGTCCAAAAGAGAGTTCACCGTATCCGGCGGAAGGATCAGTGGTAAGTTAGATGGCGGAAAAATTGCAGTTATCTACAATGCCGGTCCCATAAGACAAGGGGTGAATGTAACTGCTTCCGTGGCAGACGGCAAGAGTTTTACAGAGGACAGCATGGATGTTACCTTTACTGTAACCAATGCGGTCAGTGCTACTTATTCTGTCAATGGAGGCACAGCAGAAGCCTTTACAGATAAAGTAAAGCTTACCTTAGGTGCCGGAGAAGGTTATGGAAATATTAAGGTAACCATAACAGCTAAGAGTGAAGATGGTGAGACTACCACCAAGACATTTACTTATACCAAAAAAGAGGCAGGAAAACTGTCCAAGAATACAGTATACTTCACTAAACCAAGCGGTTGGGGTTCACCAAAGATTTATGCGTATGTGGACGGCGCAACAGCTACAAAGCTGACTGGTGAATGGCCGGGAACAGCTATGACAGATGAAGGTGATGGTGTATATTCCTATACATTTGCAGATAGTGTAAGTGCTGCCAAGGTGATCTTTAATGATGGAACGAATCAGGATCCACAAGATACCCCGGGACAGAGTTGCGGTTTTGATTATGCTTCCGGTAAGGCATATACATATGAAGGTGGTACTTGGACGCCGGTGAATGTGCAAACAGCTACCAATACACCAAAACCAACCAACACCACTAAGCCAACGAACACACCTACGGCACAGCCGCAGCCTACGAGGGATAATTCCAATATTTCTGTGGATTTTCCAAATGGTTCTTCCTTTCATACGGAAACCAAGACGATTAAGATTACGGCAGCAAACAATGCAAAAGGAACCTATACAGTGGACAATGGTCCGGTGAAAGAATTTGCCGGAACAGCCAGTGTAGTAATCGGTAAAGGCAAGATTGCAGATTCTGATGTGACGGTAAAGATAACCGTAGGAAGTGAAACAGAAACCTATACATATAAAAAAGTGTTTGATGCAGATGCAGCAGAGGCACAAATCAATGCAGCAGCAGAAGAAGAGGCAGTTGTGGCGGCTGAAAAGATAAATGCAGCAGCAGAAACAGGCGGTGTGTATGCAACCAATCCAAATGGTGGTGTAGGGAAAGAAAAAACCATTAAATCCATGGCAGATTTTGATGCAGGTTGTCTGGTAGCTCAGTCCGGTGCATGGGATGTACCTAACACATGGAATGGAGCTCATGAAAATAGTGTGGCAGACTGCTATGGTTTATATGCCGCATGGGATGATACGAATTTGTATGTGGGTGTAGAATATGTGAATACCACAGATACATGGCAGAGAGAAGGAGAGGCTTCTCTGATGGATAATGGAAAGATGTCTAATGTACCAGTGGCTTTGGCAATTAACGCAGGTACAAAAACAGCTATGACAGGAAAGATGGAAGCAGCCGCTGATGATGATTATATCTGGGGACTAAAGTGTGAATTTGAAACCAGAGTGGATCATTTACTGATTGGAAGTGCACAAGTTGGTTCTGGAACACCGGGCTTATTTGTGGCGAAATCAGATGGAACAGCAAGCTATGATCCGGAATATTGCTTATCCTTTAAAGAGAATGGTATCACCTATCAGGCAGAAGATGGAAGCATCTCATCTTCAATTATGCATTTAAAAGGTTCTCAGTCTGTGGATGATGCATATGACAGTTCAAAGTATGTGGATGCCTTGACTGATGGTAACGGACATAATAGAAAGTATGATACTTTCTTTACATATACCATACCACTTAGTGTATTGGGAATTGATAAAGCAACTTTAACGAGTAACGGAATTGGAATTATGGGACTGGCAACCAGAGGAGAGTCCTGCATGGATTCGGTACCTCATGACCCGTCTATGTTGGATAATACAATGGAAGCATATCGTGCAGGAGATAATACATCCTATGAAAAGGAAGATTTGGATGTTATCACAGTGCCATTGGCAAGTGTAGGTAAGCTGAACAGTGGAGGAGGCGGCGATATCACACCTATTGTGCGCCCCACATCTACCACGGCACCAACTACAGCACCAACCGCAGCACCTGATGGATTAGCAGTAAATTTTGGAGCAGACCGTTCTGCACCCCAGTACAATTCCACAGCATTAACACTGGAAGCCATTGC
The DNA here is from genome assembly GCA_947174015.1 of uncultured Lachnospiraceae bacterium. Classification (GTDB taxonomy): domain Bacteria; phylum Bacillota; class Clostridia; order Lachnospirales; family Lachnospiraceae; genus RUG11237. The sequence goes on from CAMWHJ010000005.1 coordinate 67,165, forward strand.
CAATGGCGGAGCAGGAAGCTATAATTATGAATTTTTTGTAGATGATGTTTCTGTCCAAAAGGGTACAACAAGCAAATACAAATGGCAAAATAGTGCAGCAGGTGCACATACCATTAAGGTGAGTGTAACAGACAGCAAGGGCTTGTCAAAGACCATTACAAAATCCTATGATTTAGAGAATGATGGTACAGTAGTTGCCACAAACACACCAATACCGATTGTAACTGATATACCAGACAACACACCTGTTCCTACAGCTACAAACACACCGATACCTGTTGTGACACAGCCAGTGAGTCAGTTGAGGATTACAGGATTTGTGGTAAGCAGCAGTTCAGGCGGTACCCAGTGTAAGATTGGAGAACGTTTAACTTTCCGGGCATCAACCTCTGGTGCGGAGGGTACAGCACTTTATATGTTTACTTATATCCTGAACGGAGAAGAGGTGATTGTAAAAAATTATGGAACGGAAGATACCATAAGCTTTATTGCAGAAGAAGCCGGTTCGTACAAATTTAAGGTTTATGCGGTAGATCACAACAATTTCTCCAGTTCAGAGTATGAAACCGGTCAGATTCAAGTGATGGATGATCCGAATATTACAGTGGGACCGGATGTAACAGACACTCCGATTATCACAGGTAATCCGGTAGGAACCATAACACCTACACAGGGAGGGGTGACACCGACTAAGAAGGCGACTCCAACACCAACCAAGAAGGTGACACCGACTAAGAAGGCGACTCCAACACCAACCAAGAAGGCGACTCCGACACCAACCAAGAAGGCAACACCGAAACCAACCAAGAAACCTACGGCAGTACCTACTGGAACTGTACCAAAACCGGGTACCATTATTGTAGTGGAGAATGAAGATGCAGATTTTAAAGTACTATCTTCCAGCGGAAGCAATAAATCAGTGGAGTATACCAAATATCAGGGAGATGAGCAAGAGGTAATTATTCCATCTACCGTAACCGTTAATAATGTTAAGTACAAAGTAACTTCCGTTGCAGCTTCAGCGTTTAAAAATAATAAGAACATAAAGACAGTGATTATCAGCAGCAATGTGAACAGTATTGGAAAATCTGCTTTCTACGGATGTACTTCCTTAAAGAAGATTACAGGTGCTTCTAATATAAAGACCATTGATGATAAAGCATTCTATGGATGCAAATCATTGACTAGTGTGACAATGAGCTCTAAGCTTACGTCGATTGGTAAGTATGCATTTTATAAATGTACTTCCTTAAAGAAGATTACCATTCCGGCGAAAGTAAGCAAAATTGGAACAAAGGCATTCTACGGATGTAAGAATCTAAAGACCATTACAATTAAAACCACAAAGCTAACCAGCAGCAAGGTGGGAAGCAGTGCATTTAAGAACATCTATAATAAGGCAACCGTGAAGGTGCCCAAAAAGAAAGTAAGCAGCTACAAGAAACTTTTAAAGAAAAAGGGATTGAGCAGTAAAGCAAAAATAAAGAAATAGGATTGTTAAAATTGCCGATGTTTAAAAGCATCGGCAATTTCTATTTGGATTATTATTGTGCATTTTTTACAAAAATCGAAAAAAAAAATCGCAAAATACAGAAAGTAGGTGCAAAATACGAAGAAGTGTTGTATAATATATTTGTAACAAACTCTTAATTATTTCCAAAGGAGGGAAAAGAAATGCACAAAAAACGCATTTATATGTTTTTCCGTAATACAGTTTCGATCGTTTTGGCATTGTCTTTGATGTTTGGAGATACAGCGGCAGGTTTCACCACTGTATTTGCCAGTGAGACAGCAACCGTTCAGGAAACCGAAGAGATAGTAACGGAAGAAGAAATCAATGCCGGAAATTATGGTCTGGCAGACAATATTCAGGATGGTACCATCCTGCATTGCTTTGATTGGAAATATAATGATATCAAAGCAATGCTTCCTGAGATAGCAGAAGCAGGATTTACTTCCGTGCAGACATCACCTGCACAGAAAGGCTGTGGTGACGATGTCTGGTATAAGTTGTATCAGCCATTAGGATTTTGGATTGGCGATAATGCATTGGGAAGCAAATCGGACTTACAAGCACTTTGTACAGAAGCGGATAAATATGGTATCAAAGTTATTGTTGATGTGGTGGCAAACCATTTAGCAGGCGACCATTCAAATATTGATGACGGGTTGAAAGATAGGCAATATTGGCACAATTCCGGATATAACAGTGAGGGAAATAACGGCAAGCAGGCTATTAATTGGACAAACCGCTGGCAGGTAACTCATGGAGATATTGGTATGGACGACTTGAATTCAGAGCATGCAACAGTGCAGCAGAAAGTAGCCTCTTATATCGAAGAACTGAAGGGTGTGGGTGTAGACGGTATCCGCTGGGATGCAGCAAAGCATATTTCCCTGCCTTCAGAGGATAACTGTCAATTCTGGTCTGCGGTAACAAAGTCGGGTCTTTATAATTATGGAGAAATTCTGGAAGGACCAGTGGATCCAACAGAACAGAACGGGGAGAAGGTGGTTACGGAAGAATCTAAGAGGTTGATGAAAGAATATACCCAGTACATGTCTGTTACGGATAATGCCTATGGCAGCAAATTGATGGGAAGCTTTAGAGATGGTAAGGTGCCCGCAGAAAACGGATACTGGTCCAATATGGGACTTTCTCCCAATAAGATGATATACTGGGCAGAAAGTCATGATACATATTCTAATAGTGGGAATGGTGGCTGGACAAAGTATATCGATGAGAATGCAGTGGACAGAGCTTATGCCATTGCAGCCAGCCGTGCAGATGCCAGTGCTCTTTACTTTTCTCGTCCATATGAGAAAGATAAGGAAGCTATTATGCAGGGAGCAAAGGGAAGCACACGCTTTACTTCCAAGCAAGTTGCAGAAGTAAATCATCTGCACAATGCAACGATTGGTCAAAGGGATTACTATGTATATGACTCAAATGCAAATGTAGCAGCAGTATGTCGTGAAACAGGTGCTGTCATTGTAAAGGGCAGCGGAAACGGACAAGTCAGCATTTCCAATGGCGGCGGTCTCACAAAACCGGGAACCTATACCGATAAAGTTTCCGGAAATACATTTACAGTAACTTCTTCCAATATTTCCGGTAATATTGGAGATACCGGTATCGCTGTTATCTATGAAGAAAGCAACAGAGGTTCCATTAATGCTTCCGTGGCAGATGGTACAAGCTTTACCACAGATAGTATAGACGTTACCTTTACGGTAAAAGATGCTTCCAATGCCACTTATGCAGTGGATGGCAAAGCAGCTGTTTCTTTTCAGGACAGTGTTAAGCTGACTTTAGGAGAAAGCACAGATTTTGGTGGTAAAGTAAAGGTAGTGATTAAGGCAACCGGTGCGGACGGCAGTGCACTGGAGAAAACCTTTACCTATACCAAAAAGGAAGCTGGAAAGGTAGAAAAGAATACCGTATACTTTACAAAGCCAAGCGGTTGGAGCGGTGCATATATCTATGCATATGTTCCGGGAACCACTGCAACAAAACTTACCGGCGAATGGCCGGGAACTGCCATGACAGCAGAAGAAGATGGAGTTTACACCTATACATTTGAAGATAGTGTAAGCACTGCAAAGGTGATTTTTGCAGAGAGTGCCAGCGGAAGCCAGACACCGCTGGATGTAGAGGGCGAAGCCTGTGGATATGATTATACTGGAGGCAAGGCTTATGCATATGATGGTACTTGGAAGGAAGTTTCCATTAGCAACAATACACCGACACCTACCAATACTACAGCCCCCACTAGTACTACAGCTCCCACCGGTACGAATGTACCGACACAGGGCGGTGATGTGATTACCGTAGATTTTGCAGACGGCTCATCCTTTGATACAGAGACAAAGACGGTTAAAATTACTGCGGCAAATAATGCAAAGGGTACTTATTGCGTAGATGACGGTCCAGTGAAAGAATTTACCGGAACAGCCAATGCAGTACTTGGTAAAGGTAAAATTGCAGACAGAGATGTGACCTTAAAGGTAACCGTCGGCAATGAGACAAAGACGTATACATATAGGAAAGTATTTAATACAGATACATTCTATGTAAAGACAAATGCAGCAGCAGAAGAAGAGAATGTTGTGGAAGCACCAAAGGTAAATACACCAGCAGAAACAGGCGGCGTGTATGCAACCAATCCAAATGGTGGTGTAGGGAAAGAAAAAACCATTAAATCCATGGCAGATTTTGATGCAGGTTGTCTGGTAGCTCAGTCCGGTGCATGGGATGTACCTAACACATGGAATGGAGCTCATGAAAATAGTGTGGCAGACTGCTATGGTTTATATGCCGCATGGGATGATACGAATTTGTATGTGGGTGTGGAATATGTGAATACCACAGATACATGGCAGAGAGAAGGAGAAGCTTCTCTGATGGATAATGGAAAGATGTCTAATATACCAGTGGCTTTGGCAATTAATACAGGTACAAGGACACCTTTGACAGGAAAGATGGAAGCAGCCGCTGATGATGATTATATTTGGGGATTAAAGTGTGAATTTGAAACCAGAGTGGATCATTTACTGATTGGAAGTGCACATGTTGGTACTGGAACACCGGGCTTATTTGTGGCAAAATCAGATGGAACAGCAAGTTATGACGCAGACTATTGCTTATCATTTAAAGAAAATGGTATCACATATCAGGCAGAAGATGGAAGTATTTCAGATCCAATCATGCATTTAAGCAATTCTGACAAACCGGAAGATGCATATGACAATTCAAAATATGTAAATGCATTGGAGGATGGAAAAAAGCATAACAGGAAGTATGATACATTCTTTATATTCACTGTACCTCTTAGCGTATTGGGGATTGATAAAGCGACTTTAACAAGTAATGGAATTGGAATTATGGGACTGGCAACAAGAGGAGAGTCATGTATGGATTCGGTGCCTCATGACCCGTCTATGATAGATAATGCATTGAAGCCATATCGTGTACCAGATAATACATCCTATGAAAAGGAAGATTTGGATGTTATCACAGTGCCATTGGCAAGTGTGGGTAAGCTGAACAATGGAGGAGGCGGAGATATCACACCTATTGTACGCCCCACATCTACCACAGCACCAACCACAGCACCAAGCACAGGACCAACCGCAGGACCAACCACAGAACCTAATGGGTTAGCAGTAAACTTTGGTGCAGACCGTTCTGCTCCACAGTACAACACTACTGAGTTGTCAATCAAAGCAGAGGTGACTGGTGGAAATGCTCCATATACTTATGAATTTTTTGTAGACGACAAGTCGGTACAGAAAGGGGAAAAAGACACTTATACATGGAAAAATGCCACGGCAGGTGCTCATACCATTACAGCAGAGGTAACAGACAGTAAAGGTGTTAAGCAAATAGTTACAAAGGATTATGACTTGGAAAAAGACGAAGATAATCCCAACCCAACAACATCGGTTTCACCAACTCCAACAACTGTACCAACAACAACCATTACAGGAACTGTAACACCGATAGTAACAGATACACCATCCGATTCAATCAAAATTACAAAATTTGTTATTAGTTGTAAAACCAGTGATGGAAGCTATAAAGTAGGTGATAAGTTTACCATGGAAGCCGCTGCAAGTAATGCGGACGGTGCACCAAAGTATATGTTTACATATATTTTAAATGGTGAAGAAGTGATTGTGAAGAACTATGACGAAAAGGCAACAACAAGTTTTGTTCCAGATACTGCCGGAATCTATCTGTTTAAAGTGTATGTGGTAGATAACAGTAATGATCATAAATCTGAGTTTATGACAGGTTCTGTTGAAATTGCAGAACGGTCAGATATTACAGGCGTTCCATCTGAGGGTCCGGATATAACAGATACACCGGTTATCACAGGCGGACAGGTTGTTACATTAAGTCCGACACCAACATCAGGAATATTGACACCGACATCAGGAGC
>CAMWHJ010000006.1 GCA_947174015.1 uncultured Lachnospiraceae bacterium
AAAAAATGAGATTCCATATTTTGGGAGGCAGTAACTATTCATGCGTTTGTCGTGCTAGGAGGATAGAATTTATGTTGTTAGGAGAACGAATAAAAAGAATACGTACGTTCCGGGGCATGACACTGCGTGAATTAGGCTTGAAATTGGGATATGAGGAACGAAATGCTGATGTTCGTATAGCACAGTATGAATCCGGCTATCGCGTTCCCAAAAACAACACTTTAATGGAAATGGCTAAAATACTGAATGTCAATTATATCCATTTTATCAGTGTTACTCCCGGTTGTGCCGAGGATATTATGCTTACATTCCTTTGGCTTGACGAAGATGACCGCAGCACTATACATTTATTTCAGCTTGTCCGCAATCCCGGCAAATGCAATGCTTCTGATGATAAATCGGTGCGTTACTATGACAATGATGATTGGTCTGTTCATGCTCCAGTAGGTATGTGGCTAGAATACGGTTTAGTCAATGATTTCATGCGTGAATGGTGTTTGCGGAAAGAGCAGTTGAAGAACGGCGAGATTTCAGAGGACGAGTATTTTGAATGGAAAATAAACTGGCCTGCTACGAGTAGTAAAGTTGATTTCAATGGAAAAGATGACCAAAAATGTAGCTATAATTGGCGAAAGAAGAAAGGATGAGAAAAAATGACTTTTGACGAAATGATTGAAGATTTTAATAACTACATTCCAGAATTAAAAAATTTTAAAAGTTACTTATTATCTGATTCTCAAGGCATAAACACTAAATTACTTGGCGGCATACGAACTGAGCATATTATCGAAAGTATAGATTATAACATAGTGCATAACGGCTATACTTCAAAATCCATTGCTTCTAAATATGCCATAGCAATAGCACAATTTTACAGATATGCTATAGATCAAATGTGGTTTGCAAACAATGATTTATTAGCTCAAATAAATTCATACCGGCTAAGCGAATCATCATATTACAATATGATAGGAAATTATATTAGGAGTAACCCAAAACTTGCCAAGAAAGCTGTCAAATCTCCCTGCACAAATACGGAAATAAACGACATTATAATAACTATAGATTCGTATTTTAGAGAATATGCAAATAATATTGAATCTATGTCATTTTCAAAAGTTTCTTCAATGCTAGCAATTAAACTAATGATTTTAACGGGTGCAAAATATTCTGTCATTCGGGATTTAAAATTTAGTCATTTAAAACTTGACGAAAATACTATTACCATCCAAAAATATACTATAAGACTTCCTATCAATTTAAGCTTACAATTCCGAATTTTTTGTAAATTACGAGAAAATGTTCTTATTTCATCTTCCGAATACCTATTTTGTAATCAAGATAGTTCTCAATGGCATAAATCCATTTATTCTGGAATTGCTGATTTCTTATCTGTCACAATTTTAAGAATGGATACCACCGGAATTTCAAAATACGGAATTACTAATTTATTAAAAGCAGGTGTTAGTATTGTAGAAATAGAAAATCTAACTGGAGCAAAGGGAGACTTAATACGAGGTTGTATGCCCATTGGTCTTGAGTCAGATATCGATAAAGAAAACAGACTAATGAATATGAAATTAGCAAGTTCAGAACACTATTATAAATTATAAAAACTCCATATAGGTATCAAAAAGGTATCACGCTCCATATCAAAAGCCGGGAAGTCCACTGTTTATGCGGCTTCCCGGCTCTCTGTTTACTATTCAAACTCGACGTGTTCTTTGTTATTCTTAACTGTATTTGTTTAATTTTTGTACAGATACACACCTGTTTTTACTTCAATTACATTATTTATTCTGGCTTGCTGATTTTCTGTTGCCAAAATGTTGCCAAAAAATGTTATACTTAATTTGATTGTATAAATCACTTCAATATAATCAACTATTTATAACTCAAATTTCAGCAAATTTATTTCTCCTTTTCGATTTTACCATCCCTCAACGTTCAAAATCATTTCCCAGGGATGTCACATTGTGTTCTAACTTCTGGTCTAATATCTGCAACAAATGCCCTTACAAAATAATTTTCCTTTTTATATTGAGGTTCTATTCCTTTTCCACAGTCACGCATACGCCCATCCATAATAAGCAAATATCCTACATGTACTTTTTTATTCTCCAAATAATGCACAACCTGTTCTACACCATGCATTGCATAACCAGAACTATAACCTCCTCCACACATTTTCAATTCTACAATTGTTTTTATCCCATTTTTGAAACATAGATAAATATCCATTCTACCTGCTCCTATGTCTACTTCTTCCAATACCTCCAGTGCATCACCAAATCGTGCTTTCATAAATGTGTGCAATAAATCCTGTCCATGCTGTTCTGGAAATTTCCGCCATTTATGCTTTTGATGATCTGTCGTCCAGAACGACATTCTCTTTTCCGTTTTTAACAGCGTACAAAAATCCCGCAAGCATTGTTCAAAACTTTCTAATGTTACTGTTACCTGCCCTGAAAAATCATATAAATCACTCTCTAGCTGTCCCACTTTTCCCTCCATAGAACAGGCATCAGAACAGGCCTCCAAAGCTTTATTCAAATAATCCTGAACACAATCCTGCTCTGGTAATTCTTTATTTGCCTTAATCAGCCACCCCACTGCGGCTTCATATTGTCCACATTCGTATAACGATTTTCCTAATCGATAGAGTAATACTGGTGTCTCACCATACCTCTTTACTTGATCCCGAAAAAAAGCACACGCTTGATCCCATTTTTCACTTTTCCATAGCATTTCACCGTAGTCATTTCTTGTACCACTAAAATAAGGTCCTGCCTTCATGCTCTTTTCCATCCACGCTAGCGCTTTATCATATTCCCTGCAATTCCAATAGACTATGCCCATCCACCTTGCAATACACGCCTGCAGCTCCTTATCTTCTTTATTATCCTGACATTTATTCCATGCAATCTCTGTTAATTCTAAAGCATTTTCCATATCTTTTGTTTGTATCGCACGAACTAAATAATATGCAGCTTGCAAAGTCATATCTTGCTGCATTAAAATTTCTGATTCTATTTTTTCCAATGCAACCTCATTTCCTCCTTTCAACACCGTAGTCAAATACTTTCGTAACTGATATGGCACACTATCCTTTTGGGGTAAATATTTTTCATACCGTTTTAATTCCTCCTGATACATCATTTCATCTATATTTTCATGCATCATTTCAGAGAACAAATAGTTACTGTTTAAAATATTAATCTTATCTATTTCATTTCCTATAAGGCCTAGATTGTTATGTATTCGCAATGCACTTTTTACTTCTTCTTGTGCCCTCTTTATTTCATCAAGCATTACATAAATGTGCGACTTTCTTAAATATAAACTTGCTAATAGATTCCCTTGCTCAATATTATTTTCATCTAATATTTTCATTGCCTTATCCAAATAAGATAAAGCAACCTCTGGCTCACTTGTTTTGATATTTTCTGACAAACCGACCAGACTTGTTATATATTCCTTAATATTTCCTTCTAACAAAAAGGCCTCTGAAGCCCTCTTTTCATAATATGTTCCATCGGGATTATCAAGTCCGAGCATGCATGCAAGTCCCCTGTATGCCCATGGTTGTAACTTTCCCTTTTCATTTCCTTTCTCAATTACTTTATGGTAATAGCGACAAGCAGTTTCTCTCTTGCTATTTTGTGCTGCTGCATTTGCTTTACAAGTCCATAGGGTAATTAAAAAATCTTCATCTAAACCATCCTCATAATCACGTATATACCTATCAATAACATGTTCAATCTTACCATATCCCACACACCGCTCTGCAGCCACAATTATCCCTTCCAATACTCGTTTCCTGTTTGGTGAAGCAAATAACTTTTCCATCGGAATTATGCTTATCGATGTCAATATCTGTTCCATATTTTTTCGCTTACCCATCCATACTTTCTCTTTTTGACACCCCTCTTCAAAAAAGAGAACGGCTTCCTCATATTCCTCTTTATCAACCAAATCTTTCAATTCATTGGCAAATTCCGTATTATAGTTGTCCAACGTATTTTTGAGTATATTTGATATATTACGAATTATATCCTCCTGCATACTATCCTCTTTTATTTCTTGCTCAATAAAAGATAGCATATAATCATTCTTTTGATCATACAGTTCATGTACTGTATATGTCTTCTCTTTTTTCTTCTTATTGTTTTCAGACAAGTTTTCCCCATCCTTTCTATAAAACAAGTTATCATCTTCTCATTACTCTAAATCCTTGCTTATCAAATGACTTTTTATGAATTAATGGAAGGCATCAGAACCCAAATTTTTAATATCGTGATGAATAATATAGTATTTTTACTAATTACAGGCTTCTTGTCATATTAAACTTTGAGATTTATGAAAATAATACATTATGGATGATATGTCGATTTGGTATAACATGTCTCTTTCACAAGCCTGTTAAAATATAATTTACATTTAAGCAATTTAAGTTATATGTTTCTTTATAGAATTGGATTTACAAATATACATATTTGCAAAAGCATCAAAATAACAATATAATCATTTTGCTATAATTTTTATCACTGCTCTTATTGCGCATAATCTTCCAATGGCAACAAATTCATCTCATAAAAATAAGAATCATAAATACTATATAGATAGCAGGAAATCTCATAGATTTCCTGCTATCTAAAATAATCCATATTCTCTCGTACTACTCGAACTCGATAGTTTATACTATATCTTGTGTCCAAAGAATTATAATACGCATCATTTCGTATAGAAATTCCAGATGTTATTCACATTATAATCCTTTATCCAGCTTTTTGCAAGAAAATTGCAAGACAAGATAAAATCCATAGCACTAAGCATTACGAATTTTGCAATTCCAAAACTTTCTCTTTGGATAACTTACAGTATCTAATTATCTTTTCAATAGGCTCACCATCTCGCAACATATCAAGTGCCATCTCTATCCTCCAATCATTCTGTGCATCATGGCGTTCGCTTTCCACATAAGTCCGCATCGCTTCCTCTTTATCATATAATACCATCATAATGTCCACGACCTCCTTTTCCCTGCTTTCCAAATACTCTTTCAGCACATTTCTGTCCTTACAAATGCGAATGGTTTCTAATATTGCTTTCTTCATTCTGCCATATAGTTTATTTTAACCTACAATGATTTCTTTTTATTATTCCAACCTATCAAACAGCTTTTCTTGAATTTCATTCCATTCATCTATGTTACATACTCTTTTTCTCAAGTTGTCAACGTAAAGTTTTTCATCTATTCCCAATCGATTCAATATCACAATCCGATACAAATAACTCATTTTCATTGCATACAAAGTTGCTTCTTTTCCATCAAACTGAGGAGTTCTTTGATTTATCTTTATATGCATTATATTAACACGAGTATTTACCAAACAAGTTAATATCTTTTCTATATCAAATTTCACTTCATTTTCAAACAAAATCTGTCCATAGTTATTAATGATTGTTCTCAAACAGGGTTTAAGATTCCCTTGTTCACGAGGAAGTCTTTGTAAGGTTATATTTTCTTTCCCTATTATCTCTATTAATGATTCTGCGAGTTCAACAAGGAATGCACACTTTACGTCATTCGTAAATCCACAATCACTCGTTGCATATAAATACATCTGATTAACAACACCTAGTTCTTCTAGCAGAACCTTCCACGAATCAAATAGTCTTTCAGATAAAACATCTTCATAATTTAGTATTCGATCACTTTGCACTTTTACAAAACTTGCAGATGAAAAATATCGTAATCTTTGCACTTTTAAATGTGTAACTAATACATCATATGCATGTTTATCTTCTGTGCCATGTATAACAATATCTTCTAATGGAACAAATGCACCATCAAAAATTTGCAGTAATCTTTCTAACTTCAAAAGCAATGAATACAACTCAGATGCCTCAATTTCATTATCACATGTAAGTGTTATAATTCTTTTACCGACCTCTTCTATACAAATTTGAATTATTTTCGGTTCATGTATTATAAACTCATACGGTTCTACACATCGCAACATTCCATTATTTACACAATATTGAGCCCTTAGTTTATTGCACTTAATCAAAATATCCATATTATCTCCTTACCAAGAATGATATGATTTCAATTTTCGAATATTATCTTCCAATCTATCAAAAGTTACAATTTTCACATTTTGCAAATCAAACATTGCTTGACTTCTAATCTCTAGTGCCTTTTCATCCATAAAATCTCTTCTACTAACCACAAGATAATAAAAAATTCTGTATATTGGTATGTCTATCCCCATCTGTACTAAGCCCGTGTTTTTCAAAAAATAATCTCTAAATTGGTTCATCCACCTCTGCCAATCCTTTATCTGTGTTAGTCCTTTTCTAACACTTTCCGATTCCATATTATCTGTACTTCTGCAATATGGTGTATTTGCTTTTTCAAATTCCACCAAAATAACACTATATCCATCAGAGCTTTTTCCTATTAACATATAATCGACCGCATATTCATTACCTAACTTTTGTTCTGGAAATAAATATGCATCATGATGCCCAAAATTATAATCCAAGAATATCGACCCCGGAATATACCACTTTCTATTCGACTTTATGTACTGCTGTATTTGTTGTTCATTTTGAGATTCATAAATCACTTGATGATATTTGTCTGCTTCTTCATCAAAATCCAGTTTTTTATATTTTAAAAAATGTAAATAATTATTAGGAAACAACGATCTCCTGTGCCATATAAATTCTCGAATATTCTCATCAGGATGCGAAAACCTTGGGAATTCCCTATTATTTTTTATCCCCCTTCTATTTTCTATTTTTTCCTCTAATTTAAACGCTTTTTCCTCTTCTTCATTAAGGTACTTTGTATAATCTCTATCTTGTAAAACCATACTCACCATCTCTTTCCAAACTTTCTCCAATTGTGTGTTACATAAAAATAATTCCCCATTTCCCAAACAACATCAAACCAATTATCAAACCAATTTTTTATCTTTTTCATTTTGGTTTAATACCAAAAACGGCATAATTACTAACTTTTTTGCACTTCACACATTATTATTATCAAACCAGTCATTAAACCAATATCAAACCAATTTACTCACTGGATAATTCATTTTTGTTACTTTGAACCAAAATCCAGTTAGATATCTTTTTATTATCAGAATCTGTAGTAATAATACCCTTCCTTTTAAGTGCCGTAAGCAAAGTCAAAACTTTCCGTTCTTTCTGACTAGGCGAAAGAGTATCTGGAAACTTATCAATTAATAAATCACGCATTACTGCCCTATTTGCTTTTCCAAATTCCCGTAGATAATTAACTATCATATCCTGGTAGTATTTGTTATCAAATGCCCTATTTTTAATATACTGCGCCTTATCCTCCTCTGTCTTTGCAAGAGGAGCTGCCAAATATAAGTTATTTACCCGTCCTTCTACTAATTTATGTTTTCTTAGATGGGATGCCGCTTCCTTAGAAATAGGCTTACCCTTTTGTACCTGATCTAGTAAAAAGACAGTAACCAAATTGAGATCCTCATTATCATGGAGCAGATAAGTAAACTGCTCATTAATCTCTTTGCCATAAATCGACACCTCAACCCGATCTTTCGATGTAATATCATAATCTGGCAAAGGGAAGAATTTCTCCCGTTGAATATGAAACACACGTCGAATTCCCGTTGTTTCCGTATCAATCATCTTAAACATAACCATGGCTTCCGCCAAAAGCTGATTTCGATAAAACGGAGATGTGTAGCCCGGATTCAAGATAGGCTCTATACTTCCTGGAATAAAACTGCCCGGATTTGTAAGAACCAACTTATCTTCAAATTCATTAACATAAATTCGCCCGCCTAAGCTATAATCAGAATGAGCAATACAGTTGTTAAGTAATTCCCTTAATACCCATGTATCATACTGCTTCGTTTCCATAGGAAACAGTGTCATTTGGTTGGGCATATATCTATAAGTAAGGTTTCGTATGTTTTTTAGGATTCTATCACTGAGTGTAATAAAAGGTATCTTGCAAATCTCATAGTCCTTTACCATCTCTTTTGAGTCGTAAATACGCCATGAAGCTTCTGGTACATTTTCAAACAAATAGTCATATGCCGAATCTCCCAAAAGAAGCATTGCTGCGTTTGTAACTTTACCGTCTATAACCAACTTTCTTCTCTCAAGAAATTCTTCATCTGACATTTTATCTACTTCATTAGATATATGTGGATCATTCATCTTTTCCTTATACTTTTCCCTTGCAACAACAATAGCCTCCTTATCCAAATGCCCAACTGTTGCGTTTGCCACAAATCTTTTTGACCAATCTAACCTTACCTGACGGCGGATTCGTTCTCTTTTTTCCTCAGATAATGGTACAAGTGATTCACCATCTCGAGCATATTCCTGGTTTTGCCAACCAGTCGGGATAGCAGTAATTGCAGCTGGTATTTGAAACATTACCACCCTCTTTTCTTCTCCATCAACAATCGGAAAAACCTCATAAATGTCAATAAAAGACATACCTCCAGTTATACCAGAGCCAATCTCATGCTTTAAGGTATCCAACCCTTTGCTATTTCTGTACCCTGTACCAACAATTTTTCTTTCTTTGTTGTTTATGCCAAATACAAGCCAGCCATGCTGTAATCCTCGCAGGTTAGCCTCATTACTCAATGCTGAGAAATATCGTCCAATCTTGTCCCTGTCATAGTCTTTTCCAGCCTCTTTAAACTCTATCACTTCATTTTCCCAATTATCAATCAATCCATAAAGTGTGAGTATCATCTCTTCTTTCTTTGATTTGTTAAATGACATAATATCCATATCTGGCACTCCTCTTTTATAATATTAGGGAAACGGTAATTTTGTTATACCATCCATTTCTTCTTAATGTTATTGTATAAATTATCAATACATCAAACTCTGTTCTACCCTTTTCAAACAAGTCAACATATTGACACATTATGACCTTATAAACACCTTCATCCTCACCATTTCTTTCATAACCTCTTCTATCTGCTTTGCCTTGTCATGAGAATCAATCAAAAATCCCATCTCAACATTTCCTTGCATTCCGTGATACGAAAGATTTGCCGACGATACAAGTGATTTCTTAACATCCGAAACTATTAGTTTTGCATGTAAAGCTGCCATCTTATCATCTTCTTGTTTCTGATACTCATATACTTGAAGAAATCGTGACCGGTACACCATCAACCTATCAAGTGTATCCTTTTGCTTTTCGATATCATTTACATACAATCGTACATATACACCCTGCTGACTTTTCTTGATGATACTGTCCAGCATTTCAGCAAAATAATCTGAAATAGAATAGCCAGTTATTGTAAGACTCTTTTCCGTATTTTCTATCAGCCTACACAAGGTGTCTTTCGTTCTTAAAGTTTTCACTCGAAATGAATCAGGTGCAGTAAGAACTAAGTCTGCATGTTCAATTTTCTTTGACGAATACACCTTCATGCAGAGACTAATTATGTCAGTTATTTCCTCATCACTATACTTTGTAAAATGATTTCTTAATTCTATAATCACTTGATCAAACTGCGCATTTACACCATTTACAGAATAATTTTCAAGTGCGTCTACTATTAGACCTGCGATGTATTCAATTTTCACACTTGTATTCCACATAAATCTCTCACCAATTCTCTG
Organism: uncultured Lachnospiraceae bacterium; assembly: GCA_947174015.1. GTDB lineage: Bacteria > Bacillota > Clostridia > Lachnospirales > Lachnospiraceae > RUG11237. The sequence continues at coordinate 9,667 of CAMWHJ010000006.1, forward strand.
AAATATCCCATTTCTTCATGTTCTGGTACTGGCACTACCAACGCTCTATCAAGCAGACGGTTACCATTTTCACATGCTGTTTCTGAAATCATAGTACACGAATGACATGCCGCTCCATTTAATCTGTCGCGTGTTGGATTCTTCATAAAACACTCTGGATCCGTTGTACAAGTCAAGCCATTCTCTAATGCTCCCTTTAGTAATGGTAAGAACTTATTCATTCCACCTAATTCAACAAGACCACCTAAAGACCCTTCTTTATCTGCTGCACCAGTATAAATCAGTATTCCACACATATTTTCACTGCTGTAAATACGCTCATGCAATGCAGATGATGAATAACCAGACTGCATAGACATTTCCTTAATCAGCATATGCGAAAGTGTATGCAATAAAACATATTCTGCATTTCTTGTTTTGAAGTTCTCCCATCCTTTTTTCTGACAATACGCAGAGTAGCACTCCTCATATTTATCAGAGCGAGACTTAACAGATTCTATCTGCATCCACTGATCCAACTTTTCTCTACTCAATTCAATAAATATACCTTCACCATTGATTTCTACTGCCGGCAACCATTTCTCACCAGAAGCACATTTTAATTTTACAATATGGGATTGTTCATCCACCTCAGGTTCAGGAGCTTCTAATCTCGTAAATCCTGTTAAGACTCTTACTTCTCTTAATCTGTGTATTTTAATTATTCTTGAAATATATTCTTTAAGGCTGTCGCTCAAGCCAACTTCTTCTGCCTTGAAATACTTTACATCATGCTGGTACTCAACATCCTCATGATGAGTAATAGCAGCATATTCCATTTCTTTCAATTCAATGAACTCTTTGATATTTTGACTCAATCTGTCATAAGCCTCCTTAAAGTCTTCATACGAATATTTGTCTGCAAAATATTTCTGATAAGCAAATGTAAGACCTGCTTCTTCCCCCATAGCCTCAACTAAAGTTTCAATAGTCGCCCTCTGTACTCCCATAATATCATTAATAGGGTTTGTCCAAGGTGGAATTGAGATTGCATTTCTTGTAACTGTAAAATACACATTAGATGCGCCTCTCTGACTAGGAACTATTCCTTTTTTACATATCTTAGCTTTAGCTCTTGGTCTATGTGGATGATTACCAGAACAGCATAATCCTGCAAATTTCTCTTTTTGCATTGCTCCTGACATCACCCTCTTGGCACCACAATTACATTCTACACGAAGTTCTGCAAGCGATGATGTATTCCCCATAGATTTTAAGAACATATCCTCCTTACAGCTTTCTTCACCATGATGGACCCACCATCTCCAAGGGAAGTCGTCCATGTGTCCGTCTTCACATACTGTAATAAATCTTGAAGGATATGCAGGAAATCCACATTTAGGACATTTAACTTCTCCTTGATTTTTTTTATACTGATCAATATCAAAATAATCTCGCATATCAAATAGGGACTTGCATTTTCCATTTGAACATACGTGATAATAAGGGAAAGAAATAACTGGTATATCCTCTTTGCCTCCAGTTTTCGGCATAAAGAATCTACGAACATTCATATAACTGGCTAGTCGCGTATCTCTAATTTCTTTTCCAATATTATTATTATCCCAATACTCAATATCTAAAACAGTTAATGAATCATTTACCGCGTCCATTATTGAACCTGGGCCATATGTGGTTATTAACTGATTCGGACGAACTTCACCCAATTTTTTATAAAAATTCATTAGACACCCTCCCAATAAAATACTGTTGATGACTGCTCAACATCTCGCATGGAACTTAATGTTGGTTTTTCTTTATCTCCATAATATTCACCATAATATGTAAGCAGCCTCTTTTTATCATCAGCTACAGCTGGAACAAAATAATACAACTTATCCTTCTTTGCTATGTTCTTCCATGTGTTAATAAATTCATCAATTTCTTTTTCTGTATCTACAAAAGAAGCTGGTGCTGTTATCTTAACTCTATCAAGTATCTTATCTTTTATCTCTTTAATCTGCTCATCTGAAATATCATTTATACTCGATGCACCGCTATTATCAGCCATAGCCTCTACCTGTAATCTAAGCAAAGCAACAACCAAGGCATGTAATACCCTGTCTCTTGCTCTAGCAGCAAATGGAGTTGCAGTGGTTCCCTCTACGTATCTGTACATTTGTGAATGGAAGCCAACAAAGTTCTCATAATTAGATAAATCTCTTGGCCTGTAAGGATTATATACGGTAAATATAATCCCAGGATGTTGACGACCAACACGGCTTGTTGCTTGGATATATTCAGAATTTTGTTTTGGCTGACCTACTACCGACATTAGCCCTAAGCGGTCAACATCCATACCTACAGCTATCATATTTGTTGCAATTACAACATCATAGCATCCTTGTTTTTTCTTGTTTTTATCATAAGATACAGCCAATTTTTCAAGAACCTTCGCTATATCCCACGAAGGAATACGTGATGTAATTTCCTTCTTTCCTTCAAAACTAAGATATCTCTGCTCCAAACTATTATATTTGTTCTTTACCACACGAATACGGCTCGCAATATCGTCGTCAAGAAGGCGGACTGCACCACCAAGTTCTCGAATACTGTTAAAGTAACCTATCAATGTGTAATATGGATCAATGTAATCCTCATACTTAGGCTCTTTTGCTATATCTAAAGCTGTCTGCAATATTATTGAGTACAAACGAATAAGTGTTGTCTTTACAGATTGTCCACTTGCACATATACCAGCATACTGACGAAATGGTTTTTGACCTTTACTAATCATTTCATTTATTTTATCTTCTGAAGCATTAACTAAACTTTCTGTTGGCAATGCTACTTCCTTGATAAAGAAAGAATCTCTGGTATCAAAACCATTTGGTGGAAATTGAGTAAATTCGTTTCTTCCATAAAGGGACTTAATCTGCTCCCCTGCATTTCTAATAGTAGCAGTTGAAACAACATACTTAGGTCGTATTTTCTTACCATTCTTTTCTACGCAGCACATTTCTTCAACAACAGTTTCATAACCTCCATAAATGGTTCCAAGTGGTCCTGTTATCAAGTGTAACTCATCTTGAATAATTAATTCTGGTGGATAAAATGGTTTACATTCAACGGTCTGTGCTTTTTCTAATCCTGTTGCCGCATCTGCATTATGTCTTCCTGCATGCTTTTCTCCAATTGCAATGTGACCACATCTGCTACAATATCTATCTGTTTTTCCAAACAGTAAACCTACTTGTTCCGACCATGGAAGACGAGCAAACTTATCTACTGTCGAAATAATAACGGTCGGACACTTTGCATATATTTCTTCATCAACAAGGTATACTGGGATTGTTCTTCCCGCTCTCTCTGAAAACATACAAAATGAATCTGCACAATGAATTTTTACAGACTTTCCCTTTTCATTAATGTCATATTCATTCCTTGATATAGACTTTCCACAATAAGGACATTTAATTATCTGTTTCGTAAGCTTTCTAATAAATTCCTTCTTTTTGTACTGGTCTGTATCACTGTACTCACTAAATTTGTTAGGTGTAACATTCCCACCTACCCAAAATCCAATTGTAATTCTTTCTTTACCATACAACTCTTGGCTTTTCTCACGTAACTGCTCCATTGCAACAATCAAACGCATTAATCTGTCCCTCTGTTGAGTTGTAAGCAAACGAAGAGTATATCTCAAAAATACAGTTACACCGCCATCTTTCTCATAATCATTTTCTTCAGAGGCAGTCAATCTTCTATAAGCAATTGTAAATGCAATTAGACCTAAATACGCCTCTGTCTTACCTCCGCCAGTAGGGAAATACAGTAAATCAACAATATCTCTTTCTGGTGACTCTCCATCCATAATTCCATATAAATTTAACAAAACAAATGCAATCTGGAATGGTCTCCATTCACTATGATCTTGCTTTCTTCCCTTTTCAGGCATATCAGTCATATAATCCTTAAGACTGCATGGTATTCCATTTCCATAGTCTTTTGAAAAGGATGTAATACTTCGCTGTAAATACATTGCCTGGTTCATAAATACAAACGCCTGATACACCTTGTCATTGTTTTCAATCAAGTCAATTCCTTCATTCATTCTGCGATTGGCGTCATTACACTTATCAATAATGGATTGACCTGTACCTTTGAATTTTTCATCTTTCATATTTTCATCATTTATCAATATGTCAGTAATCCAACTTCCATACATTGAGGTCAAAATGCGTAAATTAGAAATCACTTCATCTTTTTTCTTCGGTGAGCCCATTTGCAACATCGAAAAAGCGTGTTCCGGCATATCATCTATCTGTGCACTTACACTTGGAATTTCATAATCAGGAATAAAAGAGGACTTTATAACTGTAGCATTTATCTCATCCGCATTCTTTTCCCAAGTTGCAGCACAACCTCTTCCTCTTGCATAAACAGATCTACCTTTATAGTAGTATTCATCTTGCAATTCAACTTTTCTACATATATATTCCGGCACGAAAATTGGACTCATCAAATCATCAGCAATAAGCATTTCCACTTGGAACATTACTTTTTCATATTCCTTCTCATCACCATCTGACTTATCATTATTATGTAAATAGACTGATATCATCTTATAACCATTATCCAACTGCATTTTCATAACATAAATATAAATATTGCTATTTGAATCAAGTGATATCTGCTTTGAACGACCAATTTGAGCCAAGTCAATTTCCACAACATCCTGCATTTGCTCACGGATATAAACTGTATGTTTCTTTTTTCTCTTATTCTCAGCATCTTCCTCTAAAGTTCCGTCAATCACTTCACCTTGCACCTGTTCAGCATAGTATTTGCCCCAGTTAATATATGCATTAATTTTCTGAACATCATCAGAAACATAGAAGGACACACCTATAGAAGAGGGTTTTTGAAATCCCCCTTTAATTCTGTCTTCCGGTTCATCTTCTTCAAAAATGCCCGCTTCCATAGACTCACCATCAGCGTCAAAGTTCTTCTCAGTAAACTCAACATCACAATAGTTTTCATCTTCCGTTACATCTGTATCAGCAGGATATAATAATCCTGTAATATAACTGCTTGTTGGTATTTCATTCAATTCTTCATTCACAGAAGATGGTCCTACCAAGTCCTTCCTAACTGCATCTAATATCTTCTGACGAACAATAGCATGCTTAAAATCTTTTATATCTGCCATCTACAACCTCCTCTTATTCTTCATCAATAACAATAGGAACCGCCATACCAATTACATACTTAAATGTATTACCAACAACAATTTGGTCACCTGGCACCAATCGGTATTCCCACGTCTTTCTATCAGCGTCTACTTGAGATGCACACTCGCACCACTTTAATGCCGCCTTTGCCTTTTCCTGAACATCTTCGTTATCTGTTTGATTTGCTGCTTTTACCTCGATCATATATTTCTTGTCAGATGTCTCCACTAAGAAATCTGGATTATATTGCTTTGCGACCTTATAGAATAATCCTAATTGATTCAAAGGTGGTTTAATAAATCTGATTACATCTGAATCTTCTTCCAATATGACTGACAATCTTCTCTCATCATCACTATCAAATGCATTTTCTGCATAATATAATTTTTTGTATCCTTCAAACAAATACTGCTTAATGTTCTTCTTATCTGGAATCTCCTTTTTGTAATTTAATCGCCCGTTTTCCTTCATGTTCTTTACAAATGTGCCAAACACAATAAGATCCTTTTGAACACTAAATACAAACTCTGTGCTTTCTTCCTTTGATGCATATATCTGTTTTTTTAAATCTTCAACAATCACAGTTGCATATCGACGCACAATCTTCTTTTTCTCATCATCCGTACCATCAATAAGAGCCAAGTACTGGTCAACAACATCAAGGATAAATTCCGCATCATCAGAACTAAATTCCGGAATACTTTCCAATAGTGAAACAGCCAACATATTCTCTGGGTTTTCTACAATAAGAGCATCTGCATCCAAGACTTGTAGCAACTTATCGTTAATTGTGTCATACCTTTCGATTCTAGATGCTGCCACATCAAACTCTGTAATATTTCTCTTTACTGTAAAGGGCTTAAATGTAATCGTAGAACTATAACAAATCCCAATTTTGGGAACAGAAATAGCCACTCTCTTAAGCTCCTCTATCCTCTTAATAAACTCCTGCTTTGCATATGGTAATACATTCTTACCACCAGAAGATTTCTGCAAATCGATCTGTATAGAAACATCTCCCTGATGTACAGTTAAAGACACATCTGTTTCACCAGAAATAGGGCTAACCTTTGATCCTTCATCTACCTGAGTTGTAACGCTACCATCAGTTTCTACTCCGTTGTTACTATTTCCTAATAAATCAAAAATGGACAACTGCCCACTATTGTCATCAGATTTTTTCGGTGCATTTTTCTTCACAAAAGCCTTCTGATATTCTGCAAATAAGTTCTCAACTGCGTTTTCACTATTCAAATCTTGATATGATTTTATATTGCTTTCACGTAATGCCTCATCAAACAGAGATATCTGCTGATTTTCTACAACAGGTTCAACCTTAACAGTTTTAGTCTCGGGTATCTCTTCCTCATCAAGATTTCTTTTCTTAAATACAGGATTGTTTTTAATATCATCAATAATTTGTCGATAATGATCATGTGCAACAATATCCAAAGTATCTAATTCTTCAATACCTGTTATTTCACCGAATGGAAGTCTTAATCCTCTACCAATTGTTTGAAGTGCTAAAATATCACTTTTGGCAGCATTAAGTGGAATAATCGTAAACAGATTGTTTACATCCCATCCCTCTTTTAATTTATAAACATGCAAAACAATCTCAATCGGATTTGTATTTTTTTCAATGGTCAATAACTTCTGAATATTTTCCTCTGTCTCTGCACCACTAATACTGGAATCAATTTCAATAACTTTGCCGACATATCTTCCACTAAAAAAAGAGTCCGAATCAATCTTTTCTTTTATCTTCTTAGCATGTGTTATATCTTTACAAGCAACCAAAACTATTGGTTTTACCTGTTCTAGATTGTTTTCAATACAATACTTATATACAATGGACTTTCTTCGTTCATGAAGCTTAATTCCATCCTTTAACTTCATTTCCTCAATATCATCATCAGAATATCCAGCAGTATTCGTTCTCCCCATTACAACTGGAATTTTTAAGAACTTGCCTGCACCATCTTCTAGTCCATAATGATAAATGATATTTTTGTTTGTATTTTTAGGTGTCGCAGTAAATTCCAATCCCAATACTGGATTCAAATAATTGATTGCTACCTTTGAAGCAGGAGCATAATATCTATGTGCCTCGTCCATGCAAATAACCAAGTCGTCAAAAGAACGTAATACCTCTGCAAACGAACCACCCAAATTCTCATTAAACTTGTGGAACTTAAATTCCAAATCACCACGAGTAAAAATCTTCGAAATATTAAAAATGAAAATCTGTATTTCTGAAGTTTTCTCTACCACCAATTCCTGCTGAACATACTTTACCGGATAAGACAAATAGTTCTCACCGTCATATACCTTGGGTCTTCCCATTTCTGCTTCAAGACCTTTAAACATATACTTTGGATGCCCAGGAACAGACTCCCTACGCATTTTGTCATAAATCGTATTACCCGGTGCAAGGATAAAGAAATGCTTATAACCTTTGGCTTTATACAAATAATATACACATGCACCCATCAAACGCGATTTACCAATACCTGTTGTCATATCAAAACAGAAGGAAGGGAAATCGAACTCCTTATCTACAGAGATTGTATGTGGCTCTTGGCAATTCTCAGATGCAATTTTTTCAGTCTCTGCCTTTGTGCTAGTTCGATATTCAATCTTTGAACTTATTGCATCAAAATACTGCAAAGCTTCATACTGAGGCTCACGCAGGCTCATAGCCCATTTAATTTTATCTACTGAACTCATTATTCCTGCACCTCACTTTCAAAATTACACTTATCCAATAAATCCTTTGGTATTTTCTTAATCTCTACATTTTCTGGAAGAAGCATATCTGCTTGATTCTTTTTACAATAGATAAGTAAGCTTTGTTTATCGCCTAAAGATTTCATCACTGACATCACATACTTTGTATTCACAAATTCTTCTGTAATGTGTATAAATCTGTTTTCTGACGAATATCCTTGGAACTCGCCAGATGGTTCATATGTAAATCCTTCAATCTTACAAATTGCTTCACAGACCATATACCAAGTATATGAAGGATTAATCTGATAGACAGGAAGTGTCGTGTTCTTTACAAGAAGAGGCTCTGCCAGTTCATAGAACTTATAACCACCACCACCTTGCCAACCTACTTCTTTAGAAATACCACCTTGTTCACCATCTATTACCTTATCCATTCTCACTTTACATAAAGAATAAGCATGCTCCTCCAGTTCTATCCCAATCCACTTTCTACCGGACTTGTGTGCAACTGCTGCCGTGGTACCAGAACCTAAAAACGAATCTAGTACAATATCCCCCTCATCCGAGGCAATATTGATGATTTGTTCAATTAGTTTCTCTGGCTTCGGAGTATCAAATGCTTTATTGTCATTAAATAACGCTTTTATTTCCGCTTTAGCGTTTCTATTGCTTCCGGCAAACTGAAATGACCATAATGTTTCCGGCGGACGAGTCGCATCTTCTTCGGCAAAAATACGATAGTATGCTGTCCAACCATTTTTTCCATCAACCCATTCAATTAAGTCTGGATTGCTTTCAACTTTATCTCTAGACCATCTCCATCTCCCATCAGAACCGTCTGTTCTTTTAGGAAATATCTCTTTTCCATCTGGTGCTGTTATCGGAAAGTAAAGATTCGGTCTATCTGCCCTACCATCAGCATTCCCCATATATCTAAGAGGTTTCAAATAATATCTTCTTCCATCATCAGTTTCTTTATTGTAATGTTCCGGAATTTTTCCAGAAAAAACCGGATTTATCTTCACCATATCAATATTCTTTGCATATACCAATATATGATCATATCTAGACGAAAACAATTTTGCATCCATTCTTGGACTATCTGATTTTTCCCAAGCTACATCTGCAATAAAATTCTTTCTTCCAAGTATTTCATCTGCCATCACCTTAAAGTAATGAGCTTCGTTATCATCTAAAGAAATCCATATTGTACCTTCTTCACATAATAACTCGGATAATTGTATTAATCTTTTTTCCATAATACTAAAGCATCGTCATATTGCTCAAATGCACTTCCAGTATTATAGGGCGGGTCAATATAAATACATCTTACTCTTCCTCTATAATTCATTTCTAATGCTTTAAGAGCCAGAAGATTATCTCCATGAATCAACATATTTTCTGTATCCGAATCGCCATATGATTTTGATTTATCTTCAATCAAAATTCTAGGTTCAAGTTTCTCTTCCTCATACTTACCGACCCATGTCAGTTCTAGTTTTCCTTTTTTCTCCATGGTATCCTCCTAAAACTTAATTACTATCTTTGTCACTAGCTGCGGCTTAGCCAATATGAGCTCTTCAAACTCTTTCTGCATATTTGCCGCCTTCTCTTCCAACGCAGACATCTCTTCATGAAATGCCTCTATCAGTTTTTGCTTTTGTTCTTCCAAAGTTTCTATCTGCTTTTTCAATGCAATTTTCTGTCTAAAATCACTTTCAGCCGCATATTTTTCTTTTATATCTTCAAGTTCTGATGTATCCTTGGTCTTTAGCAAATACTCTTCTTTTCTTAATTGCAACCAGTTACTCATTTTTTTCTGATTGGCAACTATCACCGTTCTTTTAGACTCGGCATACTTTTGTTGCATAAACTCATCAATCTTATCAATGTATGACAAAATTACTTGATTATCAGAAATACTCTCTTTTAAGATTTTCTCCTGCAATTTTTCACACAGAGTTCTGGCTAATAAATCAGTCACACCATATATCTTTCCAGTTTCATCAACGATTTCAAATACTGCTTCTTCAATTGATGCCCTCACATACAAACCGCCTATCAGTAAATATCCATGCTTAATCCTAGGAATCTCCAAGTCTACATTGACCTCATAATACTTGGGATAGATAACTTTGTCTTTCTCGAATTTACTATTATTCCAATACTCATACTGCGAATCATATTCACTTATTTCCTGTAGAATACTATTAAACTGTGATTTATGTTGTTCTTCTGTTTTATAGATGAAAATAGATTTCAATTCATCCATTTTCTTATTTCTTTTCTTCTCCAATTCTTTTTCCAAAGCTTTGAATTGCTTTGTAAAATCTGATGCAGTTTTACATTCCTGATATATGAGAGTAACACGTTTTTCAAAGTCAGCTCCACTTTCTAATAAACCAATAGCCTTATCAGACGCACCAAATACACCTTGAAATAATTCAAACTTTTCAGAGAGGATTTCATATACACGCTTGTCTGCAACATTTTGTGTATTCAACAAGTTAATAACCACAACATCATTTTTTTGTCCGTAACGATGACAACGGCCAATTCTCTGCTCAATTTTCTGTGGATTCCAAGGAAGGTCATAATTTACGATTGTGTTACAAAATTGAAGATTCAATCCTTCCGAACCAGAGTCTGTTACAAGAAGAATCTTATATTCATCTCTAAATGCTTCTACAATCGCATTTTTTATCTCAACATTTCTGCTACCAACATACTTACCATAATTTTTAGCTTTCCATGCCTTATAAATCTGCTTTGTAACCTGATCATTCGTACTGCCATTAAATTTTAGTATCTGACCTTCATAGCCGGCTCTTGATAACTCTTCGCACATATATTGCTGTGTTCTGATGGATTCCGTAAAGACAACTATTCTCTGCTTTATTCCCGCTTCTTCCTGAAAAGAAAATGCTTTTTCTACAGCCTGCTTTAATGCCGTCATCTTCGCATTCTTCTTTATACTTTCTGCTTTATTGATAATTGCTGTTACTTCATCTATTTCATGTTGAATAAATTCGTTAACCTTTTCCCTTGTATATAGTTCATCCTGTTTACTATCATCATCTGTTTCTATTTCATCGTCATCAAAAAAGCTAAAGAAAAAATCTATACTCTCGTCTGCCGATTCCATTCTAGTTGTTTCCTTTAAAACTTCAAGTCTTTCTTTTAGCACCTTAAAGGTTTCTGCAACAGCCATACTTGACGACGCAAGTAATTTCCTAATAACTGAGGTAATGAGCGTTCTATGCGAGTTTGGTAATGCATATAAAATTTCCTTTTTCAGATAATTATTTATCATCACATAAAGTTCTATCTCCATTGGAGATAATTCAAAATCAACAGTCATCTCTTTACGCTCTGAGAATTGAATGTATTCTGCAACTTCTTTTCTTAACGTTCTTTGCACTACAGGTTCCAAACATGCTTTCAAGTCTTCATAATCCTCGCCATGTAAATACCGTTCTGAGAACACAGACTTACTATAAAAAATCTTGTCATCTATATAATGAACAAGTCCATAGATATCTAGCAATGTATTCTGCATTGGAGTAGCCGTTAATAAAATCTTAGGGATTTTTTGGGTTAATTCATATAAAGAATTAGCCATCTTCGAACCATTCTTATGGACATTTCTAAGTCTATGAGCCTCATCGAATACACAAAAATCCCAATGTATTCTGGCAAATTCTTCTTTTCTCTTTGACGCAAAATGATATGACACGATAATAACTGCCTTTTTACTTTTTACCTTCGTCAAATAAGCATCCCAGTTCGAACTATCTACTATCAATGACTCTATATCAAATTTTTCTTCCAACTCAGCTTGCCATTGTTTGCGAAGGTTGGAAGGCATGATAAGTAAAATCTTATTTTTTCCACTGCACAACAAATATTTGGTTACCAAACCTGCTTCAATGGTTTTTCCAAGACCAACCTCATCGGCAAGTATGGCTCCACCAAGTTCTAATGAAGATAACGCAAATGTAAATGCCTCAATTTGATGAGGATTAATATCAATATCTGCCATATGTAAACAGCTAAATGGATTGTTTTTCAATTCTTGTTGTTTTAATTCTGCATATGTACTTTCAACAATACTCATTTGCGTACCTCCCTTCCTTATTTTGTTAATTGTTCTTTGATTTTATCTGCTATAATTTTTGCCATCATCGGCGGAACTGCATTTCCAACCTGAACAAACTGCGAAGTTCTTGGCCCCTCAAAATAATAACTATCTGGGAATGATTGTATCCTTGCTGCTTCCCTTACGGTAATTGATCTATGCTGGTCAATATCCGGATGAATAAAATAATGTCCATCTTTTGATAAATGAGCTAGAATTGTATGGCAATAACTCATGTCTCCTTCAACCACCTTAAATCTGTCTATAAAAGAAGTTCTATTTCTATGTGTTTTTAAATTATCTGGCAAATCATCATATTTCAATCTTTGATGCTGACTATTATTAAACCACAAATCAATTGTTCTTTTGTAAATTTCAATATCCTGAGCAGTATGTGGTCTTGCGACATGTCCAGTTAGCACATCCAATTTCGTTCTAATATCATTATCCTTGACATACTTCCTTAACTTACGCATATCACACATCGTATGATTATCTGCCGATTCTCCTGGAACTAATACCGGCAAATCTTTCAGTAAATCCCATACTTCTGCACTACTATGAATAGTATCAAATGTAGGATACTCATATCCAGTACCTTTCAGCCATCCAACAATTATTACTCTTTTTCTACTTTGTAACACCCCAAAATCATGAGCGTTCAATTCGTGGTAATCTATTTCATATCCTACCTTACGCATATACTTTTGAAGGTTTTTGAATGCTTGTCCTCCACGAGCCGTTTTTATACCCGCTACATTTTCAAATACAAACATCCTCGGCTTATATTTATTCAAAAATTTAACATACAATTTGTATAGTTCATTTCTTGGATCGTTTTCCATTGGAACAATCATATGACTGCTCTGAGCTCTCCCTACCAATGAATACGCTTGACATGGGGGACCTCCTATTATCACATCAACTTGTTCAATACCTTTTTCAGTTTTTATGATATCAATGGTATTAAAAATTCCCTTTACTGTGTATTCCGACATTTCTTTATTAATTACCGTCTTTAGCTCTTCTTCTGGTATCATTTCCAAAAGCTGTTCACGAGATATTACATTTTTCTCATATTGATAATAACTCTCAAGATCGTTATTTTCCTTTAAGTAATAATAAGCAATTCTAGTTTCTATTGTTTGCGCTGCGTATTCATTCATCTCCACATGCGCAATTGGTCTATAACCACTTTGTATAAAACCTTCGGATAGTCCGCCGGCACCAGCAAAGAGGTCAATATAGCTTAAACCGTTATCATTCATGGTTATCCTACCTTATCATCTCATATTTGGTGTCCAGTTTTACGGACTCACAGTTTAGTTTCATTATGGATTTTTTTCTTTACTTCATCCAACTCTGTAAATTCCATAATGTCACCTATATTGCATTCTAATTCTGCACAGATTTTTTCTAAAATTGGCATTGCCACCATTTCTTCATTTGTCATTTTCGCCATGGTACTACTGCTAATTTTTACAGACTTGCACAATTCACTTTTATTTATTTTTTTATCAATCATTAATTTCCATAAATTGTTGTACGATACTGCCATAATTTCCTCCATACTAAGATCAAAATACAATCACCCTATTTTATTTCATTATAACCTTAATGTTATGATTTGTAAAACTTTTTATTCGATTTCTCAAATACTTATTACGATTTATTATACTTATTTTCACGAAAAAGATATGTACATGATTTCTTAACTAAAAATCAGAAAAAAAACAATTTATATGCTCAGTGTCACAGTCTCCACCATAGTACCAAAATCACTAACCATATTAGGTGTTCCTATATTACTCTACCTTCTTCTCCCAAAATCAAACATCCTAAGGCAATCTTACAAATTAACAGACTCCTTCACCAAAATGCTTTTGTATAAAAATTATACCATTCTACCCTTTAAGTCTCAACAAATTTTACTGATTTTCTACATATCCTACATATAAAGATTTTTTACAACCTCTTCCTCCACCCTCGCTTTAATCCCATTCACCCTCCGCACCCATTCCATCGGATTCTCTTTCTTTAACTGCTCCGTCACACCCTCTTTTTCCATAATCCGCTTTGCCGCCAGTTCCACTTCCCTGTGGCACTCCTCATCCACATCATGCAGATACTGATTCCATATACCGTCCATAAGCATTTTCAGATACTCATGTCTCCGATACTTCATCAGATACTCCCCACGCATGATACCGTACTTTCCTATCACATAATCTGCTTTCTGTTCCAGACTTAGCTGTGGATAATAACAGCCATCCTCCGCTAAATGATATGTAATTCCATTCTCTACAATAATTTCTGCCAACTTACCTTTTTCCATAACAATCTCCTTTCTGCTGGGTGCAACGCACCCAGACTTACACTTATTCACGATTCCCAAAATCTTTTCTCCCCCAATCTCCACGTTGCTTCCTTCTTACTACCTACTGCACAAAGGCAACCATAAAAATCAAATCGTGCCTTTTCTAAATCAGCACAATCCCCTGTATTTCTTACATCCCCACACATACCAGCCTATCAGTACCAACAAAATATCCATCAACAGCCACATTCCAAACAGATTGATAGAAACAAGCTCTTTCACATAATCTCCAAAATACACCAGTGCTGCCAAAATGACCACTGCTACAGAACAATTCCATACATCAATCCCTTTACAAATTTCTTCACCGTATATTCCCCAAAACTTATATATCCCAAATCCGATCAAGACTGCTGGCATTATCCATAGCAGTACCACCATAATCCATTTCAGAATAACCGCTGCCACATTATTCGGAACATTCTCTGTTACCTCTGCTGTTGATAAAATGACAGAGTGCATATGAACTGCAAACACCTGAATTACTTTTCCAAATCCTCTAAAGAATCCAATGACATCCTCGCAAAATACACTCTGCCGGATAACAGACACTACCGTTGTCACAAAGCATATCATGGTCAGCATTCCCACATATCCCTGCATTGCTGTCTTTTTTGTCTGATACCAAATCTGTAACTGTCTGCGAGTATCTTCTGTCAGCCGTTTCGCTTTCTGATTGGTCAACTTCTGAACCACAGACTGCACATCTAACGCCGTCTGCTTTTCCCGTTCCGCATCCTCAATCAGTCGGTCAAGCTCCTGCTCTTTCCGATGATACTCCGATTTAACGTGAGCGACCTCTTTCTCCGCCTCCTCTCTGGTTTCTCTCTCGCTTGTTTGCAGCTCCTCGTTTTGCTTTTTCAACTTTTCGTTTTCTTTCAGTACCAAGTCTGCACCGTTCAGCTTCACGATTTTGTCGCTGAGATTCTGAATCTCGGACTTGAGTCTGGATATCTGTGAGGAATAACTCTGTTCCGTCTGGTTCAAGTTTAGCTCTGCTTTTTCGGCTTTCTTCTTCCATTTCTGAGCCAGATTCTGTGCCTGCAAGATCTGCGAATCTTTCTCGGATAGCCTGCTCTCGTGCTGTTCTCTCAGATTGCTTTCCGTCTCTGCCATATCTATTCTGACCTGCTCCAGATTGCTTCTCAACTCCGATATTTTCCTGCCCTGTTCTCTGATATCCGATACCTGTTGACGGATTATCTTCTCCTGTTCGCTGATAGTATTCTTCTGTGTACGAATTGTCTCGGACTGCTCCGCTAGCAGCATCCTGTACTTCTCGGTAGTACCGCTCCAATTCTGCGTTCTCTTGCTCCCGTCTGTCTGCAAGCTCTCGTTCATATTGGGCGGTTTCTTCTCTAACTGCCGCCTGTCTCTCAAATTCATCTGTCAACGCCTCCTTTGATATATCAAGATGAAATGTCTTGGAAAGATTGCTGTCACGCACTTTCTTCCCCTCTGCATTTTGAAAAGTGATGTGCTTCCTGCTGTCCTTCCATATCACATTCCAGCCCCTCTCTGCCATATGCTGAATAAATTCCTCTCTGTTGCAGCTCATCTCCAATGCATCCAGACAGGCAATCCCACAGTCTGCCACAAAACTATTCTTGGATTCGTTTTGCATTAAATAATACTTGTCTTTACTCCATGCACTGACAGTCCCCTGCTCCAATTCATTTCCATGAAAGTCCCTGCCTTTCTGTGCCACACTAAATCCCCGTTCCACGCACATCTGATTGGTAAAATCCTTCATACGCTGCAAATCTTTCTTGGTGTTATGCAGCTTGTGACCATCCATGAAACTGACGGAATTGGTTACAATGTGGCAATGCACATGATTTCGGTCTATATGCACACTTACCAGACTTTGAAATCCGGCAAACCATTGTTCCGCAAATTCCTTTCCAAACTCCAGTGCCTGCTTCGGTGTGATCGGTTCGTCTTCATGCCACGAAATAATGTTGTGGGCATACATCCTGCCGGAGTCCTTGCCCCAAATCCGTTTTTCTTCCAAAAAAGACTGATATATTTTGTCATAAGTGATAATAACATCCGCTCATAAGGACCGATAACCTCTACCAGCTCTCCTCTGGTCTTATCCACCCTCGTCACATATTCGATACAGTTCCGCATGGCTCCATGACTTTTTGTAGACTTATTGATTGTCTTATTAATCGCCAAGTGACATCACACTCCTTTCGGAACAACTGAAGCTCTTGGTTCAACTGTTCCAGTTGTGACTGCTGCGGTATTTGTCCGTAACCGTTTGCCACATGTGCCATTTGGTTAATATTAGTTGCCATGCCCCTAAGCTGTCTGTTGATGTCGGCAAACTGTCCGTTTAACTTCTGTAGTTCTTTTACTTCCTCCCTGCCGGAAACCTTTGCCCCCAGCACTGCATTAATAATAAAAGACTGCTGTGTCTGACCGGATTCTGCCACTCTCATAGTAAGAACTGCATACTCATCCTCCGTCATACGCACTGATACATTTTTGTTTCTTCTACGCATAAAAATCCTCCCTCTGAAATCTTTCAAGTGATACTGAATTGTTGCCTTCTGTTAGCTTATTTTGAAAAACATAATCAACATTTTTACATGAATAATTTTTCTGTTGATAAAATGCCAGTAGCCATTCTTCCTTAAAACCAGCATATGTTTAACAATCTTCTCTCTAATTGAATACTGACTGAAAACAGATATCCTGGCATTTTTCAAAGTGACCTATCTGTGGCATAAAACACATGGGCTACAAAATGCTTGGGGAAACATCTGCTTACGCAAACCAAAATGCGATGGATACATTCCCCAGCGAATCCGAAAATAGAACGTAGAAACTTCCAGTGGATGTTTCGCAGTTTCTTTTTTCGGAGAGCTAACCAAGGGTTCAAAGGGAGTGGAACTCCCTTGCAAGTTTAGGATGTGCCCGAACAGGGTGCATCCGGTGCAAAATGGCATGCCATTTTGCGAAACTTGCCTATCATCCCCACCACGATTACGGCGATTTTGGAGGGGTGTGGATGCGGAGAAAGCAGCCTCTGCAAGAGCGTTGCTTTTTCTGCATCCGTCCCCGAAAAAATCTTCAGAAACCTCCAAGGGGATGATAGTGGTTTTGTGATTTTCCGTAGGGAATGGGGGATTGGAAAACAATACTCTGTTTCAGAGGATTGTTTTCTGCTCGTCCATTGCCGGAGAAAAATCACTCGGCTGCAGAGCAGCCGACCTGATCCTGCCACATTCGTCGGAAATATAAATCATAATTCCCGTAAAAATACTATCTACACCTTTTTAACACACCGCCATTTTGTTTTACCATTTGTTAAACACAAATACCACTTTATTTCTACTGTTTTACAGACTGTGCAACATTGTCTAACACTCTGTAAAACAAAAATAAAATCTTCTTACAATCCAGACAGATAGGCAAGGGCTTCTTCCGGCAGAACGTCCTCCTCAGTATTTTCCAAACTTGTCCCCTGTTCCGTTTTGCCATCCTGTTCTCCTATACTCTCCTTAAAAATACTGGTGAAATTGTTATCAACGGATTTGCCATACTCTTCACTTCTACCAGCAGTAACTTTCCCACCATCAACCACACGCATCACTGCCTCTGCCACCATAACCGCCAGTCTTTTGTCATGTTCCACCAGTTTATCCAGAAACACTTCGCTCTGTTTTTCTGCCAATTCTTTCAGATAACTCTGCATTTCCTGTCGGTTCTGCTCCTGCAATTCCAGTTCGCTTTCCTGCCTGTGGTAATGCCTGAGAGCTGCTTTCACATAAGCACCGGAACTTCCGTAAATATCATTCTCCCTTCCCCGTCCATGCTTCATAATGGCATGGTACAATTCCCGTTCCTCTTCTTTCGCAATATTCAGCCGAAAAGCAACCGTTTTCTGTACTTCCTTTTTTCCTGCCATCCATCTGCTCCCTTCTTCCCATGATTACAGATAAAAAGAATATCTCTCTCGTTTGATTCATTCCGCATCTGACAGCTTTATGGAAAATCTACTTTCCCATAAAGCCGACCAAATACCTTGACAACATCACAACTTACATTTCTGTCTCGCCAGATACTCATCCCCTTTGGCATTTGCCCTAATATCCTCCAGATAATGCACATGATTTCCCCGTATTGTTCCATAGCGTTTCATTACCATTGCACCACCCCCAGCATACACAACAGGCATCATCTCCAAATCAAATCCCAACTCTGACAGCTTCGCTTCAATCCTTTTTGCAAAATTCCGCAGTCCATCTCTTATAACTGACTTGCAATCTTCCGGTATCATGGCATCTCCATCCACAAGCATCTGACGGATGATATCTTCGTTTACTTTCTTATTACAAATCTGGTATACATTACTTTTAATCCCTTCCATGCACTGAATCAATGCCTCCGGGATGCTGGTGCTTTCCCGTTCCACTGGCACATATTTCTGAACATGGATCACATCAACCGTCTTGCTCCCAATATCAACAATCAGGCTCTCTGCACCATACAGCCGCATCCTGTCTGCAATGGCAGCGTAACACTGCGGAAATACCATCACATCTTTAATGCAAATTCGGTAATCCTTTCCACTGTACCGAAAACAGAGCTCCCCTTTTCGGAACAGATAATCACGAAACCCCTGTTTCTCCTGTCCGAACCGGCTGAACGGAAGCCCCACCGCCAAAATAACATCCGCACTTTGTTTGTGGTACACATCCAGTTCCTTTGCCACTCCTGCCAGAGTCAGCAGAAAATAACTCTCGTCCTCTGTTTTGGTTTTCATCATGGGCAATCTGCCCTCTCCCACTTTATAGTTTTTCCCATTGTAAACAAGGGTATTGTTGAATAGGGTTGCCTCCCCGCCCAACTGTTCCACTCCATTGTCAAAGATTGCATGAGTGCCTTTCATGGTAGAGAAACCATGATCCAGACCGCAAAGTAATACATTCTTCTCGTTAAAATACATAAGTACCTCTCTTTCCGTAGCTACTTTTTGCCACTATCCAAACCATCCAGCATTTCCAGTATCATTCGGAGAGACTCCAATATTTCCACATCCAGCTCCTCCGTCCTCTCCACTTCCTGTAAATGCTTATCTATCAGCAACATCTTTCTCTTGATTTCCTCAAATGTCCGTATGTTCCCAAAAGTGCTTATCTTCTGGTGCATACAACTTTTAATGAAAAAATCTGCTTTGCCCAGACCAGACAATGCAATCCGGTCATCAATGAGCTTCTTTTCCTCCGGTGACACTCTGAAATTCATAATGACACTCCGTTTCCGCTTCTTTGATTTCGGTTTGGGTGTCACATTGGTAATCAGATTATCCCTGCGGTAAATCTTTGCCATACACGTCCTCCTTTCTCAAACTCTTGCCTGCACATATTCCAAATCGCCATAATATGGTGTGCCTACCAGATACCATTTGCTACCGTTATTCCAATCCATCTCCATTCGTGTTTTCACCCATTGATCCCCGGCCAGAACTTCCATACATTCCCCGCAATGAAAACCACTGTTTTCCCACAAATCAGATACCAGCAGTCCATAGCGGTCATTGCCTGCATTATAACCAAGCCTTCCCTGTACTTTATTTTGCATTTTCATCCACAGCGCCCTCCTTTCCCTCTGTCAATCCATCCAGCACATCTCCGTTTCCATGATCTGCATCCAGCCTGTCCGCCAGTTCCTTCTGCTTGGACGGATAAAGATGGGAATAGGTATAAGTGACAGAAATACCCTCATGCCCTAACCGTTCCGCTATCTCCACCGGAGTAAATCCAAGCGAAATGAGATGGGCAACGTGCGAATGGCGGATGTCATGAATCCTCACACGTTTCACTCCTGCCTTTTTACATCCCCTGTCCATCTCATGGTGCAGATAGCTTTTGGAAATATGAAACAGTCTGGTATCATCGGCAAGACTGTAAAACATTCCAAAATAATCTTCCATCTCGTCACAGAGAAACTTTGGCATATCTATAACACGATTGCTTTTCTCCGTTTTCGGGGAAGTAATCATATCCTCACCATTTATACGCTGGTAGGATTTGCTGATTGTCAGCTTACGCTTTATAAGGTCAAAATCGGATTTTACAAGGGCCAATAACTCGCCTTCCCTAATTCCCGTCCAGTAAAGCACCTGAAACGCATAATAAGAAATTGGTTTATCCTTGATGGCATCCGAAAATTTCTCATACTCTTCTTTTGTCCAGAACAGCATTTCCTTTGCTTTCGCCCTGCCCATTTTCCCTGCCTTTTGGGATGGATTTTCCGGCAATCCGTAAAATCTGTGAGCATGGTTGAAGATTGCACTGAGCTGATTCTGCACCGTCCTCAGATACGTTGCCGCATATGCTTTGTCATTCTCATCCCTGGCACACAGAAGCACATTCTGCCACTGAATCACATCCGTAGAATCAATCTCTGCCAGACTTTTATTTTCAAAATAGGGCAGTATCTTAGTCTCAATGATGTGTTTCTTCGTCATAAAAGTATTGAGTTTTATCCTCGGTTTGATATCCTCCAGATAGATCTCCACGAACTTCGCAAAGTTCATCTGGATATCTCTGCTCTTCTTCTGGATAAAATCTCTTTCATAATTTAGTGCATCCCGTTTCGTCTCAAATGTCTGCTTGGTGTGTATCTGCTTTTTCCCCTGCCAATCCTTATAGCGAATATAAACTTTCCATCCGCTTCCGTCTTTCAGTTTACTTACTGACATACAATTCCTCCTTTCAGGCAGCCTCCATAAGAAGCTGCCATATCAATTCATTTTTTTACTTACTCAAAATTTCCACAGCACTGCTCATAAAACTTCTGGTTGACCTTGCCCGCAAGTACAATGAGATTTGGATTTTGTTGTAGCATCTTCCGGTTCAGTTCCTGAATCATCTTGTAAGCCTGTGACTTGCTCACGCCCCAGTCCTCACAGATTTCATCTGCCTGCACATACAGTTTCTTCATTCCTTCCATACTGCATTTACCCCCTTATTCAAAATTCGTGGTTTACGGTTGCCATTCTGCTCTGTCCGGGTAATTAAACACCTAACCCGCTAATATTCATCCTGAAAACCACTATGTATTATCTCTTTCAGAACTCATTTTGGTTCTATGTTGTATTGCTATTATATAGAACTAATTATGGTTCTGTCAAGTGTTTTTCAGAACTTTTTTTGGTTCTTTTCTTTTTTGCCATCCTGTGTTATGATATTGCTAAGAAAAGAGCAACACAGTTTTAATATGTGTTCCATACCACAGTTGGCATATGCTGCTGTGTTTACAACTAACATAGAGCAGGACGCAACGCACTTCACAGTCCTTGCTCCGATTGGAGGTAACCATGACACAAGGTGAACGTATCAAATACATCCGCACCAGCCGGAAAATGACACAAAAACAGTTAGGATTACTCTGTGGCTTTTCGGAAAGTACCGCAGATGTCCGCATCCGGCAATACGAAAGCAATGCCAAAGCCCCCAAGCAGGATACCCTGATGCTGATAGCAGAAGCATTGAAAGTATCCTATATCTCCATCAAAAACTATGACCTCGGTGCGGCTGAGGATGTTTTGGAAACGCTGTTCTGGCTGGATATCAAAAACGGCATTGACCTTTTCCCCTTACAGCCGGAATATCCAAAGGATAACTCATGGGAGTACAAGGGCAGCTACAACGAACCAGAATATACACGAATCCATCCACCTTTTGGCATTGTCATACAATATGGCTTAGTCAATGATTTCCTAGCTGAATGGTCGCTCCGCAAAACAGAGCTGCAAGAAGGCACAATCACTTTCGACCAATACAACAACTGGAAATGGAACTGGCCCAATTCCTGTGATGACTGCATAGGAAAAGAAAACTATGCCGACTGGCGGAACCTGTAAACCACAGCAGTTGTAATAAATATGGAATCTCTGAAAAAAGAACATCAAAAAAACAGAAATTCCACAATCCGGAATTTCTGTCTTTTTGATACATGTATTATTTTGAGTACACAAGATTTTGCAAGAAATTTGCAAGAAGCAATTTCGTGAAATCCCCTGTTTTCGGGGCTTTCCAGCGTTTTTCGCTCACTCGAACTCAATCGTCCCTGGTGGTTTACTGGTCAAATCATACATGACTCTATTCACACCTTTGACTTCATTAATAACTCTAGTCATCACTCGCTGTAATACCTCAAAGGGTATTTCTGCTGCCTCTGCGGTCATAAAGTCAGAAGTGGTTACGGCACGTAGGGCAACTGCATAGTCATAGGTTCGTTCATCACCCATAACTCCTACCGAGCGCATATTGGTCAAAGCGGCAAAGTATTGCCCCAACTCTTTATCCACACCGGCTTTCGCAATTTCTTCCCGGTAAATGGCATCTGCATCCTGTACAATCTTTACCTTTTCGGCAGTTACTTCTCCGATAATACGGATTCCAAGACCTGGTCCCGGGAATGGCTGACGATAAACCAAGTAATCTGGAATGCCTAATTCCAATCCTGCTTTTCGAACCTCATCCTTGAATAGCAAGCGAAGAGGCTCAATGATTTCCTTGAAATCTACACAGTCAGGAAGCCCCCCTACATTATGGTGAGATTTGATTACTGCGGATTTACCCAAACCGCTCTCGATAACATCCGGATAAATGGTTCCCTGTACCAGATAATCTACGGCACCAATTTTCTTTGCTTCCTCTTCAAAGACACGGATAAACTCTTCACCAATAATTTTTCGCTTTTGTTCCGGTTCCTCTACACCCTTTAATTTATCATAAAATCTCTCCTGTGCATTCACACGAATAAAATTCAAATTATAGGAGCCATTCGGACCAAAGACTGCTTCCACCTCGTCACCTTCATTTTTCCGAAGTAAGCCATGATCTACAAAAACACATGTCAGCTGCTTTCCCACCGCTTTTGCCAGCAATACAGCGGCCACGGAAGAATCCACACCGCCAGAAAGAGCACACAATACTTTTCCATTTCCTACTTTTTTACGAATTGACTGGATCATTGACTCCACAAAAGAATCCATTTTCCAGTCACCAGTGCAGTGACAAATTCTCTTTACAAAGTTTGACAGCATTGTCATACCCTCTTGGGTATGCATTACTTCCGGATGAAACTGTACTGCATACAAGCCTTTTGCCGGATTCTCCATGGCTGCCACCGGACAAACCGGAGTATGTCCAATGATTTTAAAACCTTCCGGTGCCTTCTCAATGTAATCGGTATGGCTCATCCAGCACACTGTTTTTTCAGAGACACCCTCGAATAGAACAGAAGAAGTCTCCACATCCACCTCCGTTTTCCCATATTCACTGACAGGTGCAGTGGAAACTTTTCCGCCCAATAAATGTGCCATAAGCTGTGAGCCATAGCAGATTCCCAGAACTGGAATACCCAGTTCAAATACCTTTGTACTAATGGTTGCAGAATCCTGACCATATACACTTTCCGGTCCACCGGTAAAGATGATACCTTTTGGATTCATTGCTTTCATTTTTTCAAGATCCATATTGTATGGATGCACTTCACAATACACATTGCACTCTCTTACACGGCGTGCAATGAGCTGATTATACTGACCACCAAAGTCAAGCACTACAATCATTTCTCTATCCAATGTATTTTCCTCCCATATGCATAATTATCTTTTATTATAGAGTATCAGTTATGTAAAAACAAGCTATTTTTAAGAAGAAATAATTTTGAAAAATAATTTTATTGCAACCATTTTCCAATAATTGAAAACAGAACTTACTATAATAATCGTCTCAACTATTAAAATGCTTTCCTATGAATAGTTTTATTTCTCTCATAGTTATTATAATGATAACCTTTTAAAATAAAAGATAAGCATTATTTCCTCATTTCCACTTTGGTCATACGTGATAAACTTTTACTATCCATTGAGAACCGCATCCTTTATTTTGAGTTTGGTTTGCAGCACCATTCTCCATCTATCTTTTCTCTTGAAATGAATAATCCCAAATGCTATACTAAGAAAAATGCATCATAGAATTGGAGTATGGAAAATGAATATTACATGAAAAACCGTCAACAAAAAGCTGACCGAATACAAACATATCAAACATCTGTACAAAACGGCTTTTCCAGCCGAAGAACAGGCACCTTCCTGGCTTCTGATGACAAAAACAAAACGACCTGGCGTAGACTTTATGTCTCTTTATGATAATAAAAAATGGATTGGATTATTATATGTAATCAGTGAGTCCGACTTATCCTATGTGTTTTATTTTACAATTTCCCAATCAGAACGAAGACAAGGTTATGGTAGCCATGTATTACAGACAGTAAAAGAATTTTATAAGAATCAGAGACTATGCCATGCCAGCGAAGAGAACGATGAAACTGCTGCCAATTATCAACAACGGGTAAAACGGAAGGAATTTTATGAGAAAAATGGATTTCCTAACCTGCACTGTAATCTTCGAGAGGGAAAAGTTATCTATGATATGCTTGGAATTGGGAAACGTTATACCAGCAGCATACTTTTTTGCTTCATTCAAAGATACACTTTTCCTATTTATGACAGAATCCTCTGACAAAATTTTGGATTTAGAGAAGCTGACTGCAATTCGCACTGACGGAAAGAAGCCGAAACTTTCCGATTATACCTTTGATACAGTGCATTGTTTTCCATAAATATTTCTCGGTATCTCAAATATACCTCAATAATTACAGATAATCACTTCCTCACCTGTACGCTTAGTGCTGTCAGAGTTTATCATCCGTCTTACCCCCACCACATCGATACGATATCCTCTGTCCTTGTATAGCTCCATAATAAACTCCGTATTATGATTCGTGAGCATACAATAACAACCTCGCTCTGTCAGCTCATGATAAAGCCTTGCCAGCCTTCTGTGACTCTCTGCATCAAACCCTTCTTTCGTATACGATTCAAATGAATTTTCATTTAAAGGTGCATATGGGCTGTCCAAAAAAAGAAAATCACCTTGCTGTGCCTGTCTGCATACTCGTTCAAAATCTCCAAATACAATTTCTATACTTCTCAGATACTGGGATGTGGCTAATATACTTGCGGGCTCCACGGAAGGCTTCCGGCTCTTATTATAAGGCACATTAAACAATCCTTTCCCATTGACCCGATACAAACCATTAAAGCAATGTTTGTTAATAAATACAAAAAGAGCCGCCAGCTCGGTATCAAATTCCGATCGCATCAGCTTATCATTGTATCGCTGACGCAAATTGTAATAATAAGCCTTTCCATCCTCCCACATATCTGAATCCATGGCTTCCACCAATCTTAAAAATTCCTCTGGCACATCCCGAATCTGCTGATATGTGTTGATCAATGCTTCATTTATGTCATTGAGCACTGCACGCTCCGGCAGCAATTCCAAAGCAACTGCACCGCCCCCCACAAATGGTTCAAAATATCTATTATACTCTTTGGGCAGCCTTTCCTTAATTTGTTCCAACAACTGCCGTTTTCCTCCGGCCCATTTTACAAAGGGTGTTATGTTTGGATTACTCATGTTCCGCTCCTTTTTCCCACAATTAAATCATAGCTTTCACTTATCATTCTCTGAATCTCTGATTCAGGGATGGAGCCATCCAAAATAATTGTGTTCCAATGTTCCTTGTTCTGATGATACCCTGGCTGCACTGCTTCATAAGTTTCTCGCCATAAATCTCTCCATTGAGGATCTACTTTCACATTCACACACAAATTGCCATTTCTCCAATAAGTCCACGCAAAGGCTTTCTTGTTTTTTCGATAGCGCAGCAATACCCAATTATCATCATGAAAAGGGGTATCTACATATACCTCTGGAAAAGTCTGTCCATAGGCTAATACTTCTTCTCTGGTTGTCACCATCTGCCTCCTTACTTTATGAGTAATACAAAACCTAATTGCTTTACTGCTGTTTTTAAGGCAATGTATTCTGCTTCCATTTGCTGATATTCTTTTGTATGTTCCGTGTCTGTCAGGAACACACATTTTCTTCCTTTTCGTTTTATTTACACTTCCGGCTTATTTACAGTTTCATATCTTTAAAGCTTTCTAAAAGATCAAGATCTGACTGCCTCACTTTCATATTGGTAGTAATGGGAGCTTCCCCGGGATGCTGTACCTTAATTTCAATGATCGTATCCGGCTCTATGCCTTTGGAAAACTCATTTTGAATAAACTGAACAAATTTAGGATGGTTATTAGCGAAAGTGGTCAGTGATTGTTTGATTTTCAGTAATGATAGTGGATTCATGGTCTCTCCTCCCTATTGTGTTTTTGATTTTTAAAAAGTGATTCTCTAAAATCATTATCCATATTCTTGTACAATATCTATTGTAACAAACATTGATCAATTTTTCTATGCAAAACAATCTGTACCTTACAAAAAACCTTAAAGTCAACGCTTTAAGGTTTTTTATCCATATTTAATCCTGATGAGATTTATAGGTGCCAGTTTGATGCAAATATTTATTTTTGGTTGCCATTCCGCCTCGAATGTGGCGTTCCGACTTATTCACATCCAAAACCCTGCGCACCGCCTTAGCCAGTGCCGGATTTACCCGAACCAAACGGTCTTCTGCAGTTAAATCTTTATGTACGGTGCTTTTGCTGATGCCAAATTTCTTTGCCGCCTGTCTCACAGTTGCATTCTCCTCTATAATATATCTGGCTACATCCACAACACGCTCTTCGATATACCCTTTCATATCTTCCCTCATACATTCATTTTCCTTATAATGTATGCATGAATCAGTGATTGTATGAGATGAAACATGAAATTCCTGCTGATAGGATGCTTTTCTGTTATGCCATACGGTATTCCATCATTTCATAGATGATTTGACTGCCCTCATTGATTTCCATAGGCAACATTGCCCTTGCCACACATTTCTCCCCCGTATCCTTTCCCAACTCTTTCAGATAGGCATAATCCCCATCAATTCTAACTACCACATAGTCTATACGCTCAAACATGTATTAACTCCTATATCTTTCCTTTTGGCTGCTGATTAACTCTGTATCCTGAAAATAATTGATTTTCATGCTGTTTTTCACATCACACAGGGTTTCAGCTGCCACTTTTTCTGCCTTTTCACTTCCCTTTTTCAGCACATCATAGACATATTCTATGTCCTTCTGATATTCCTTTCTGCGGTTGCGCACCGGCTCTAACTCTGCCTGCAATACAGAATTTAAGAATTTTTTCACTTTAACATCTCCTAAGCCGCCTCTTTGATAATGTGCCTTTAATTCCTCCAAACAGCTATACTCCGGCAAAAATTCTGCAAAATGCTCATCCTTACAGAAAGCATCCAAATAGATAAATACGGTATTTCCTTCTAACTTGCCCGGATCCTCCACTCTGATATGATCGGGATCTGTATACATACTCATGACTTTTTTACGGATTTCTTCCGGCTCTTCGGACAGATAAATACAATTACCTAAGGATTTGCTCATTTTCGCCTTTCCGTCAATACCCGGCAGACGCAGACAGGCTTTATTATCCGGTAAAAGGATCTCTGGTTCCACTAAAGTTTCTCCATAAACAGAATTGAACTTTCGAACAATTTCCTTTGTCTGCTCCAGCATAGGCAGTTGATCTTCGCCTACGGGTACTAGTGTTGCCTTAAAAGCAGTAATGTCTGCTGCCTGACTGATAGGATAAGTAAAAAAGCCCACTGGAATACTTGCCTCAAAG
Source organism: uncultured Lachnospiraceae bacterium (assembly GCA_947174015.1). Classification (GTDB taxonomy): domain Bacteria; phylum Bacillota; class Clostridia; order Lachnospirales; family Lachnospiraceae; genus RUG11237. The sequence goes on from CAMWHJ010000006.1 coordinate 37,822, forward strand.
TTACGCTGCTGAATCTCAGATTTTACCGTAGGGTTGCGCTGCAGGCGTGCTACTGTCACTAAGTTCATATAATAAAAAGACAATTCTGTCAACTGAGGTATCTGTGACTGAATAAACAACGTAGATTTCTCCGGGTCCAAGCCGCAGGCAAGGTAATCTAAAGCCACCTCCAAAATATTCTGCCGCACCTTCTCCGGATTATCTGCGTTGTCCGTCAATGCCTGTGCATCTGCTATCATTATATATACGTTATCATATTCTCCGGAATTCTGTAATTCCACACGACGTTTTAAAGAACCGACATAATGCCCCACATGGAGCTTTCCTGTTGGTCTGTCTCCGGTTAAAATAATCTTTTTCATACAACTTCCTCTTTTCTGGTTAATAAGCTCATTTCCACTTATTTATCATAAACTTTCCCTGTGACAAAGTCAACCTATTTCCCAAAAAGAGCCGCCACTATTGTGACGGCCCTTCTATTTTAATTTAACTATAACTTATTATTTTACCTTAACTGTCTTAGCTGCTGTATACTTACCATATACTTTGTTTCCGGCAGAGTCAGTCTTATATGCTCTAACCTTTACATAGTAAGTACCTTTCTTAAGTTTCTTAACAGTTGCAGAAGTCTTCTTTGTGGTTACAGTCGTAGTTGTAGACTTTGTAAAGCTCTTCTTTGTGGAATATGTAACTTCATATCCTGCAGCTCCAGATACCTTGCTGTACTTAACAGTAAACTTCTTAGATGCACCCTTTACGGATGTTACTTTGGTCTGCTTAACGCTAACCTTAGTCCATTTTGCTGTTACAGTAACCTTCTTGGAAGCTTTCAGCTTAGTTACTTTCTTGTTGTTTACATACCATCCCTTGAAAGTATAACCCTTTCTTGTAGGAGCGTATAACTTAGTATTTGTATTCTTAACAATATAAGATGGATTTAAACCGTTGTTCTTACCCTTGTTTAATTTGTATGTAACCTTTACAGACTGCTTAGAAGATACTGTTACTTTACATGTAGCTTTCTTAGTTCCAACCTTAACTGTAATAGTTGCCTTACCAGCCTTCTTAGCTGTAAGCTTACCATTCTTAACAGTTACTACATTCTTATTGCTTGTGGACCAAACAGCTTTTGGAGCTTTACCCTTTGTCATCTTAACTGTTGTAGTTAATGTTACAGTTGCCTGCTTAGCTAATGTAAGCTTTGTTGCATTTAACTTAACAGATTTAACAACATAGCTAGGTGCTTTGGTTGGTACCTTAGTTGGTGCCTTAGTTGGTGCCTTAGTTGGTGCTGTTGTTGCTGTTGTTCCTGTAGGTGCTGCACTTGGTGTTTCACTTGGTGTATCTGGTGTTACAACTCCTGTAGGTACTGGTGTTCCACTTGGTGTATCTGGTGTTACAGCTCCTGTAGGCACTCCACTTGGTACTCCACTTGGTACTCCACTTGGTGTTTCACTTGGTACTCCACTTGGTGTTTCACTTGGTGTTCCACTTGGTGTTTCACTTGGTGTTCCACTTGGTGACACGCTTGGAGATACACTTGGGGATACACTTGGTGACACGCTTGGTTCTTCTGATGTTGTTGGATCATCTGGTGTTATTGTTTCATCAACAACTTCAATATTCCATGTTAATGTTGTTGTTCCATCTGTCGCAGTTACAGTAGTCTTACCAACCTTAAGTGCCTTTACTAAACCAGTGTTAGATACACTTGCAACATCAGCAGCACTGGACTTCCATGTAACAGTTGCTTCATCTGCATTCACTACTGCTTCATTCACAGGTTCTTCTGGTGTTGTTGGTTCTTCTGGTGTTGTTGGTTCTTCTGGTGTTGTTGGTTCTTCAGTTACTGTTGGTTCTGGCTTTGTTGTTGCTCCTCCAGTTACTGTTGGTGCCGGCTTTGTTGTCTCCTCTGCCGCTTTAAACTCAAGCTGCCTTTCTTCTCCAACTTTCATTGTAATGTTAGTTGCATCTGCCGCAAAAACAGGCACTTGGATTGCTGTCACTACAAGAGCAGCAATAAGCATAACACTGATGTAACGCTTAACTGCGTTCATCATTACTCTCTTCTCTCCCATTCCTTTTTTTCCTCCTTTTAATTATTGGGCGTTTTCTTGTTTCATTTGTGTGAAATGGGAAAACGTTTTCACACAAAGTGTTGTTTTCTTGTTTTTGATTACACTATCTTGATACGACAATACAATCTCTTAAAACAAGCCATGGTAATAGTATATTATCCAATGTGAGAATTGTCAATCTTTAATCAATAGATTTGTATCCAAATTTTCTTCTTTTTTTTGTGTAAGTTGACTATTATGTCTTAAAAATAGAAAAAATTAACAAAAATGATCGTTCTCGACAGCTACATAAAATGCTGACCTTTTTCCATTTCTACTCAAAATCTCTTACTATTTTTCTGCAGTCATCTGTTATTTTTTTTGCAAGTGCATGATTCTGCCCACAGGCAGTGACTCCTATGACTGTTTTCTCCTGTCGGTTTACTGCAATTCCCGGAAAGAAAAAAGTACATTCTTCTTTGGCATCCGCCACGGATACAAAAGCTCCTGCCGCTTTTCCTTCCCATCCTATCTGCCGGTTGATTGTTCTGTCATTGGTGGCTGCCACCACAAGAAAGGCACCTTTACAGTCACCTTCCTGATATTTGCGCACACTCACCTGAACTTTGCCTGCATCCTGCAGCCTCTTCATAGCTTCGGAAATTTCTGGTGCAATCACTTGAACATCACATTGAAATTCACTTAATGCAGCCGCTCTTCTGGTGCCGATGTCCCCGCTTCCGATGATCAGGCACTTCTTCCCTTTTAATGATACAAACAGAGGAAAATATAACTGTGTTTCTTCCATATTAATGTACTTCCTTCCATATTATTCCAGCCCAAAGTGAGACAAGAATATTCGTATGCCTAATATAATGAGCAGAATACCGCCACAAAACTCTGCCTTATTCTTATAACAGCTGCCAAAATAATTTCCAACAAATACTCCTGACACGGATATGGTCAGAGCTGTGACTCCCATAATGACAGAGGCTGCTTTGACAGGATAAGTCAACAAAGCAGACGTCACACCCACCGCAAAAGCATCCACACTGGTTGCCAGTGCAAGACCAAGCAGTCCAAGAATATCCTTCGTTCTGCTGACAATGGATATATCCGGACATTCCTCTTTCTTCCAAGCATCACATATCATCTCACCGCCAATCACAGTCAGCAGCCCAAAGGCAATCCAGTGATTCATTCTGACCACATAATGCTCAAACCTGCTTCCCAACAGCCATCCCAAGAAAAACAGCAGGGACTGAAATCCCCCAAATGTCAGCCCGATCACTGCCACTTGTCCTCTGTTTATTCTTATCATTGCCAGTCCTTGGCAGACAGCCACTGCAAAAATATCCATCGAAAGTCCCATTGCGATAAACAAAATCTCTAAGTAAATTTCCATGTACATCCTCACTTTTGATTTTCCTCGTAACGTTCCTGTACGGAACAGTTACTTTTCCTCTATCTTAAATGTACGCTGGACATCACTTAGGTATGTCTGTAAAACCATTCTCTACTGTCATCATTTCCTTTCTTTGGAATATATGCTTGTCAATTATTTAACAATAACCCTTTCCATCTAAAATGTCAATGTTTCTTTCCCCATTTATTTCCCCCATTTCTTCCATATTTTCCATCAAATAATTATATAATCTTCTTATGAGAATTTTCTCAAACAGGTTCTTAACCGCTTTGTTCTTTCATATATTTTTTTAAGCAAAAAATAGAGGTAAACACCATGCCAGAATCTTCCAATTCTATTTCTCCTGCTGTGGATGAAAACTATGCAAGCTTTATTATTAATTATGGTGCCTCCATTACTTTTCTTGAGAGATTAAAGCAGATGTATACTGTTTATGTTATCAGTGATACTTATGCCATTATATATCTCCCCATAGAAGAAGCAAATCTATCTTCCAGTGCCGCATACGGTTATGGCAGTATTCCCAAATGTTATGCTCCCATGGATTTATCCAGTGTGAATGCTTCCGGCATCACCAGACTCCAGACACACCCTTTTGTCCCTCTGCGTGGCAATGGTGTGGCAATCGCCATGATTGATTCGGGAATTGATTATACTAATCCGCTTTTTCGTAACAATGATGGTAGTACCCGCATTGCCTATCTCTGGGATCAGACCATAGAAAGCGGTACGCCCCCCGAACTGTTTCCTTTTGGCAGTGAATATACCGCAGATGATATCAATGCTGCTTTGGAAAGCAACACTCCCTTGGAGGTACTGCCCTCCAGAGACACTGACGGACATGGTACTTTTTTAAGCGGCATCGCTGCCGGAAGTGAAAATATTGAAGAGAGATTTATCGGTGTTGCACCGGAGTCCATGCTGATGGTTGTGAAATTGAAACCTGCCAAAACCTATCTTCGGGATTTCTTTTTTATCACGGAAAATGCAACTGTCTATCAAGAGGATGATATCATGATGGCTCTGGCTTATGTAAAATCCTGCGCCTCCCGGCTTTCTGACATAGCTCTGTCCATCTGCCTTCCTTTTGGTACAAATATGGGCTCTCATACCGGTAGTTCTTCTTTATCCAGCTACTGCAACATTCTCAGCCGCCTTTCACCACTGGTGCTTTCTGTGGCAGGCGGCAATGAGGGAAATGCACGTCACCATTACAGCGAAACTTTAGAAGTCTCTCAGGAATATCATCCTGTGGAATTTCGGGTGGGAGATAATGTTCAAGGCTTTAGTATGGAATTCTGGGGAGATGCCCCTACTTCCCACAGCTTTATTTTTCAGTCGCCTTCCGGAGAACGCCAGACTCTTGTACTGCGGCCACCTTATGGGGAGCAGAACATACGTTTCATATTTGTCAATACCATAATTTACATTAATTTTGCCCTAGTGGAAAATCAAACCGGGCGGCAGTTGATATTATTTCGTTTTTCCAATCCGGCACCAGGTCTGTGGAGACTGCTTGTCCGTAACAATACTCCCTTTCCCGTCAAAATACAGTTGTGGCTTCCAGTAACTTCCTTTTTGTCGGATGAGACCTATTTTCTTCGCCCCTCCCCCTATACCACCATCACGGAGCCCGGCAATGCTGAAAACATGATTACTGCCACTGCATATGATTATCGAAACGACAGTCTGTACCTGAATGCAGGAAGAGGTTTTAGTGCTGACGATAGTATCGTCCCCACGTTAGCCGCTCCCGGCGTAGATATTATTGGTCCCCTGCCCAATGGCAGATTTGTGACCCGCTCTGGCACAAGCATAGCTGCCGCCCATACTTGCGGAGCAGCAGCCCTGTTCTTAGAATGGTCCGTTGTGAATCAAAATCTGCCCTTTATCAACGGTACCAGCGTGAAAAACTATTTCATCCGAGGCAGCCGGCGTCCCAAGGATTTGCAATATCCCAACCCGGAATGGGGCTATGGGATTTTGGATTTGTACAATGTCTTTGAAAGTCTTACTACTTTTTAGTGCCTATTTTCCTCATTACTCGCAGGAATAAAAAAAGACAGGAGTCATCTGTATACAGATGCCCTTGTCTTTTTTTCTCGCTTTTCCTTAAACTTCCTGCTCTGTTGGTTCTTCTAACAGAGCCTTTTCATAACTTTCTAATATAATCTTCTGAATTCTATCTCTTGTCTCGGAATTAATTGGATGGGCAATATCTCTGTATTCTCCGTCCGTTGCCTTTCTGCTGGGCATGGCAATAAACAATCCCTTCTCTCCGTCTATTACTTTAATATCATGCACAACAAATTCATCGTCAATGGTGATGGATACTACTGCCTTCATCTTGCCTTCCTTTGTCATCTTTCTTACACGTACATCTGTAATGTTCATTTCCAAACTTCCCCTTTCTCGCTTTCACGAGTTTTTCATCAAAATTTTGTTATAGGATATACCGCTCATTCTTTTCCACAACAACCTTAATTCCATTCTCACCCTTATGATAGGTATTGGCACGAATGGTATCCCTGCTCTCCACTATACAGTTTTCAATAGTTGTATTATCACCGATATAAACCTCATTCAAAATAATAGAGTTCTTTATCACACAATTATTTCCCACAAATACATCCTTAAATAATACGGAATTTTCCACTGTTCCATTGATAATACATCCGCTGGAAATCAGACTGTTCTTTACGGAAGAACCAATATTGTATTTTGCCGGCGGCAGGTCGTCCACCTTGGAATACACATCCGGATACTGTCGGAAAAAGTAATCTCTCACCTCAGGTTTCAAGAATGACATGTTTGTTTCATAATACGCTTCCACAGTAGAAATATTACTCCAATAATCTGTCATCTTGTATCCGTAGATACGCTTCATACCTTTATAGCGGATAAGGATATCCTGCACAAAGTCATATCTCTCTTCTCTGGCACTCTTCTCTAACATTTCAATCAGCTGTCGTCTCCGAATCACATAAATACCGCAGGAAACTGTGTTAGAGGTGGCTACCATAGGCTTCTCGTCATATTCCACAATCCGTCCGTCTTCGTCCATCTTCATCAGACCAAAACGTCCGAAATCCGTTTCCGGTCCCATATCTTTACATACCACTGTAATGTCTGCTTTTTTCGCAATATGGTATTCTAATACCTTATTATAGTCCATCTTATAAACACCATCACCGGATGCAATGACTGCATAGGGTTCATGGCTGTTTTTTAAGAAAGTAAGGTTTTGATACAGTGCATCGGCGGTTCCCCGATACCATTGGTTATTATCCGCAGTTACTGTCGGGTTAAATACAAACAACCCCCCCTGCTTACGTCCGAAATCCCACCATTTGGAAGAACTTAAATGCTCATTTAAGCTTCTTGCATTGTACTGTGTCAGCACTGCCACACGCTGGATATGTGAATTTGTCATATTACTCAATGTAAAATCAATGCTTCGATAGCTTCCTGCCACCGGCATGGCCGCTATTGCACGCTTGTTAGACAGCTCACGCATCCGATAATTGGAGCCGCCTGCCAAAATTATTCCTATTGCTCTCATTGCTTGCCACCTGCCTTTATTAATGATTCACCACTTGCAAGTATTCCGTCAGGATAATCATCTGGTGTAGTTTTACCGCTGACCGCTGTATTCTTTCCAATTTTCACATTATCCGGGATCACAGATTTTTCCCCGATGGTGGTCAATCCGAAAGAGTAAATCTTCGGTTCCAAACGGTTTGGTATATTATCACCAATACCCAAAACCACATTATTACCGATTACCACATTCTCTGCAATAATGGACTTGTCCATTGTCACATGCTCGCCGATAATTGTATTTTTCATAATAATGGAATCTCTGATAACACTGCCCTTTCCAATGCACACACCTGCACCTATGACCGAATTAATCACCTCACCATAGATTTCAGCCCCTTCACTGATAACACTCTTTTCAATTCTCGCCTCTCCGGATATATATTGAGGCGGAAGTGTGTCGCCATTGGTGTATATTCTCCAAAATTCTTCATAGAGATTAAATTCCGGAATCAAATCAATCAATTCCATATTTGCCTGCCAATAGGAACCTAAAGTTCCTACATCTTTCCAATAGCCGTTAAATTCATAAGCAAATATGCGCTTGTCATTTTCATGGCAATGGGGGATGATATGCATACCAAAATCACAGCCCGGCTCGTCTGACATGGCAATTAAGGCTTCTTTCAATACCTTCCAGCTAAAAATATAAATACCCATAGAGGCTAGGTTAGAACTGGGATGCTCCGGTTTTTCCTCAAACTTCTCGATTTTTCCCTCCCCATCTGCCACTACAATACCAAAACGGCTTGCCTCTTCCATTGGTACAGACATAGTAGCAATGGTTACATCCGCATTGTGCTGCTTATGAAAATCCAGCATCACCTCATAATCCATCTTATAAATATGATCGCCTGATAAAATCAGTACATATTCCGGATTGTAGGATTCCATATACTCCAGATTCTGATATATGGCATTGGCTGTTCCTGTATACCAGTCACTGCTTGTGCTCTTTTCATAAGGGGGCAAAACGGTTACACCGCCAATATTTTTATCCAGATCCCATGGAATACCAATTCCAATGTGAGCATTTAGCTGCAGTGGCTGATACTGTGTCAATACACCTACCGTATCAATTCCTGAATTTATACAGTTACTTAAAGGAAAGTCAATTATTCGGTATTTTCCTCCAAAGGCAACAGCCGGTTTGGCTACCTTTTTCGTTAAAACACCGAGACGGCTTCCCTGTCCTCCTGCGAGTAACATCGCAATCATCTCTTTTTTAATCACTGTTATCACCTCTCACTTTATAGCCTACACTTCAAGACATTTATAAGCACAATATCCAAAATTTTCCAGATATATGCTATTTACTTATAGATTATACCACATAATTTATTGAATTTGAACATAATTTATAAAAATGTTTACTAATTTTTTTCGTGATTTTTCTACTGATGTGGGTTATAATTACTATCAGACAAATATAAATATCTTCTATACTACTATACGCAAACATTTCTCATCTTATGACTGGGAAAAAAAGCAGATTTTTACATGATTTGCACCAAGATTCAAGCGAAAATGCTTGCATTTGCATTTGCGGCACAAACACAAAGAGTGAAAGATGTGTGTTTGCATTTTATCCTTTCTTCTTTTTCCTTTCACCCTTTGTCCCATAGCAGTTGAGCCGGACTGAACTGTTGCCATTTTACAACTACATATTATAATATAGAAGATAATGTAATTATTCAGTATAGCACTGTACATTTACTGAACAGTTACAAGATAAATAAGAAAGGACAGATAATTATGTACCAAATTAATTTTCATCAGCCAATTCATATTTACTTTATCGGAATAGGCGGCATTAGTATGAGTGGTCTTGCGGAAATTGTGAAAAAAGAAAATTTTCGGATTTCCGGTTCCGATATGAAAGAATCCCCTTTGACCCAGCATCTGGAATCTTTAGGTATTCAGGTATTTATTGGTCAGCGTGCTGACAACCTCCCTGAAGATGTAGATGCCGTTGTATACACTGCTGCTATACATGAGGATAATCCCGAATATGCAGAAGCCGTAAAGCGGAATCTTCCTATGCTGTCCCGGGCTGAGTTTTTAGGTCAGCTAATGAAAAACTACCAGCTCCCCATTGCTGTTTCCGGAACCCATGGAAAAACCACTACCACTTCCATGCTGTCCCACATTCTTCTTCAGGCAGATACCGATCCTACCCTCTCCATTGGCGGTATCCTAAAGGCAATTCAGGGAAATATCCGGGTGGGTTCCAACCAATACTTCTTAACAGAGGCCTGCGAGTATACCAACAGTTTTTTAAGCTTTTTTCCAAAAATCGGCATTATCTTAAATGTGGATGCAGACCATTTGGATTTCTTTAAGGATTTAGAAGATATCCGCAGTTCTTTTAAAAAGTTCACAGAACTTCTGCCTCAGGATGGTACTTTGATTGTTTCCGGGGATATTGAAAACCTAAATTACTTTACTGACACTTTAAGCTGTCAGGTGATTACCTTTGGCAGCAACAAGAATTTTAACTACTCCGCTGCTGATATTTCCTTTGATGAGTTAGGATGTCCCAGCTACACATTACTCCGTAAAGGTCAGGCGGTAGATCACATTGCTCTGTCTGTGACCGGTATTCATAATGTGTATAACTCTCTGGCTGCCATTGCCTGTGGAGATTTGTTAGGCATTGATTTAGATACCATCAAAAAGGCACTGTTAGCTTTCAGTGGAACGGAGCGCCGCTTTGAATTCAAAGGTGAAATCGGTGGTGTCACCATTATTGATGATTATGCCCATCACCCCACGGAAATCAAAGCCACTTTAAATGCTGCCGAAAATTATCCGCATAAACATTTATGGTGTGTATTCCAGCCCCATACCTACACCAGAACCAAAGCACTTATGGATGACTTTGCAGAGGCTCTGGCTCTTGGGGAAAATATTGTCTTGGCTGATATTTATCCTGCAAGAGAAACTGATAATTTAGGCATCAGTTCCCAGGACTTGGCAGCTAAGCTTCAGGCTTTGGGAAAAACTTGTCATTATTTTTCCTCCTTTGACGAAATTGAAGAATTTTTATTAGAAAATTGTAATTCAGGTGATTTGTTGATAACTATGGGTGCCGGAGACGTTGTAAACATCGGAAATCATCTGCTTGGAAAATAGTTATCCACATTATCCACATGTTTATCAACATTTTTTTGTGTTTGAACATGTGGATTTTTATGTTTACATAACATATTTTTTCACTTTCCCTATATTTCGCCATTCTATGCCTATTCCTGCAACAATCTTTTTCATATTATTCATTATGTCAACATGTTATCCACATTATCAACATTTTGTATTATGGTTTCCACAATATAATTTTCTTATTCTCATTTTTCTTTTCCTATGCTATACTAAAACAGTAACCTGCAAGGGAATTTTGGAAAGGATGTTTTTATGAGCAATATTACCATTACCAATGAATCACTCCATGATGTTACTATTGTATCCAATGTATTTATTGATGAATATATGTCGGACGCCAATGGGGAATATGTAAAAACATACCTGTATCTTCTTCGGGCAGTTGCCACCGGAGATGCACTTTCCATTGTCTCCATTGCGGACAAGCTGAATTATACGGAACGGGACGTATACCGTGCCTTAAAGTTCTGGCAGCAGAAAGGAATTTTATCCCTATCCCTGGATTCTCTAAATGAATTGACAGGAATTAAACTGCTGCCCATCAAAAAACCACAAAAGGAAAGTGCTCAAAAACAAAGCTTTGCAACAACATCTGCTGCCCCAAAAGGGTTGGTGCCCTCTTCTGCTGCCTTAGAAAATTCGCCTCAAAAGCACAGCTTTTCTTTGGATGAAATGGCAGAATTTCGCACCAAGACAGAGGTGGCAGAAATCCTTTGTGTAGCAGAGCAGTATCTTGGCAAAACTTTAAGTAATACGGATATTAATTCTCTGCTTTATATTTATGATGGTTTAAAATTTGACAGCGAGCTAATAGAATATCTGATTGAATACTGTGTCACCAATAATCACAAAAGTATGCACTATATAGAGAAGACTGCCATTGGCTGGTCCAAAGAGGGTATCACCAATGCAGCACAGGCAAAAGACTTTGCCAAGCTCTATAACGACACTGTCTTTACGATTCTAAATGCCTTTGGCATCAAAAATCGCCATCCGGCACCTGTCGAACAGAAAATGATCACTGTCTGGACCAAGGATTATGGTTTTTCTCTGGATATTATTGTGGAAGCATGCAACCGTACCATGAAAACCGTCCACACACCCAGTTTTGAATATACGGATAAAATCTTGGCTCGCTGGAAGAAGAAAGGAGTTAAAACCATGTCTGATATTGCTGCTTTGGATCAGGCTTTTTTGAAAGAGCAGGAACAGAAAAAGACAGCACCTAAGGTTTCCGGCTCCCACAATAATTCCGGAAATAAATTCAACAATTTTTCCCAGCGTTCCTATGATTATGACAAACTGGAACGGGATTTGCTGAAACTATAATCACTTTGAAGGTACAAAACAGCTGCAAACTATAAAAAACATGCTTTGCGAACATTCTATTGTGATGAATTATTATAAGGAGGTAACCCTTTGGCACTGACAAATTCCCAATACGATGCCATTATGCGCATATACCAACAACGACAACTCCATAACCATGCCCTGCTTTTAAAACGTCAGGAAGAAATTGCAAAAAAGCTCCCTGCCTATGCCATGCTGAAAGAGGAGATCATTTCTCTTTCCATGAGCGAGGTAAAAAGACAACTGTTATCCAACGAAGATTCTTTTATCGATACTAAAGAGGCCATACAATCTCTCAAAAAAGACCGGGAAAATTTGTTGGTATCCAATGGCTATCCCAAAGATTACTTAGAAGAAATCTATACCTGTAAGGATTGCCAGGACACCGGATATGTGCAGGGCAGGAAATGCCACTGCTTCCGTCAGGCAGAGATCGAGATGCTCTATGCCCAGTCTAATATTCAAGCACTTTTAAAAGAGGAAAACTTTGATTCCTTTGAGCTGGACTATTACAGCAAGGATTATGTGGATACTGCCACTGGAGAAAATGCCTATACGGTCGCCATGAAGGCTTATGATGTGTGTTATGGCTTTGTGAAACATTTTGATTTGGAATTTGAGAATCTTCTATTATATGGGGATGTGGGTGTGGGAAAAACCTTTTTGACCCACTGTGTGGCAAATGCTTTGTTAGAATCCGGACATTCTGTGATTTATTTTACCGGACACCAATTATTTGATACTTTGGCAGAGCAGAGATTCGGCACTGCCAGCTCCAATTCCATTCCCGAAGCTTACCAGCATATTTTTCAATGTGATTTATTGATTATTGACGATTTGGGGACGGAAATGACCAATTCCTTTTCCACCTCACAGTTATTTTTGTGTATTAATGAGAGATTTCTGCGAAAGAAATCCACCATGATTTCCACCAATCTCTCCCCACGCAATATTTTAGATACTTATTCGGAACGTACTTTTTCCCGCATTTCCGGCAATTATAAATTGCTTAAGCTGATTGGAGAAGATATCCGCATGAAAAAAAGACTGGGAAATGCTTGACATTTCCTTATGTTTAAGATATAACTTATCGTGATAGTTCAGATAATTGAACTGTTACAACTTATCTGTGGAAGTATGCAAATTAAGAATAATTTGCAATTACATAGAAAACCTTTATCTTTGATATAATTAATTTATTTTATGGAGGAAATAAATATGACACAGAGAGAAGACCACAAATTAGAAACAATACCCGTTGGTACCCTTGGAATGATTCCCTTGAAGGGCTGTATGCCTTTGGGTCAGAAGGTGGATTCCTACTTGACAAAATGGCGGAAAGAGTGGCAAAGTGAGCACAAATCCACCCTTGCTTTCGCCGGCTATCAGAGAGATTCCTACATATTAGATGCCAGCGTCCCCCGCTTCGGTTCTGGTGAGGCGAAGGGAATTATCAATGAGTCCGTTCGTGGTTATGACCTATATCTTATGGTAGACGTAACAAACCACAGTTTAACCTATTCCCTATTTAACAAAGAGAATCACATGTCACCGGATGACCATTATCAGGATTTAAAGCGTATCATTGCGGCAGTTGGCGGTAAGGCAAGAAGAATCACTGTAATTATGCCTTTTCTCTATGAGAGCCGTCAGCATAAGCGCACCAACCGGGAATCCTTAGACTGTGCTTTGGCATTGCAGGAACTGGTAAGTATGGGGGTTGATAATATTATTACCTTTGATGCTCACGATCCTCGTGTGCAGAATGCCATTCCTCTCCATGGTTTTGAAACGGTACAGCCATCCTATCAATTTATTAAAGGTTTATTGAAAAATCAGAAAGATTTGACCATCGATGCTGACCATATGATGGTGATCAGTCCGGATGAAGGTGGAATGGGACGCGCTATCTACATGGCAAATGTCCTTGGATTGGACATGGGTATGTTCTATAAACGGCGTGACTATACACAGATTGTCAATGGCAAAAACCCCATTGTAGCCCATGAATTTTTAGGTGCCGATGTGGAAGGCAAGGATATGATTATCATTGATGATATGATTTCCTCCGGTGACAGCATCTTGGAGGTTGCCGCAGAATTAAAAGCCAGAAAGGCAAGAAGAATTTTTGCATGTACTACTTTTGGTCTGTTTACCAACGGTCTTGAAAAATTTGACAAGGCTTATGAGGAGGGTATTATTGATCGGGTACTGACAACAAACCTGATTTATCAGCCTCAGGAGCTGCTGGAACGTCCTTACTATATTAACTGTGATATGAGTAAATATATTGCATACATTATTGATACCCTGAATCACGATGCTTCTATCAGCGGGCTGTTAGATCCCAGTGCCAGAATTCAGGTGTTGCTGAAGAAATATCGGAAAGGAAAGGTTTAAGCTTTCCATGTAAACCCAATATGTTTTAAAAGAGCAGTCTCCTTGACAGGCTGTTCTTTTTTGTGTATATTATCATCCGTAACGATTCACCATAAGGCTGTACATTTATTGCACGGTCCTAATCATTCTTTAAATTTGGAGGACAAACATGGGGGAACATATTTTAGTGGTAGATGATGAAAAGGAAATCGCCGACTTGATCGAAGTTTATCTGAAAAATGACGGATACACCGTATATAAGTTTTATAACGGCATGGACGCACTCAAATGTATTGAGAAAACAGATTTAGATTTAGCCATATTAGATGTAATGCTTCCCGATATTGACGGTTTTTGTATTTGCCAAAAAATCAGAGAAAAATTTTATTATCCTGTGATTATGCTTACAGCAAAAGTGGATGATGGTGATAAAATAAAGGGATTAACCATCGGTGCTGATGATTATATCACAAAACCCTTCAATCCTTTGGAAGTGGTGGCAAGGGCAAAAACACAATTAAGGCGGTACATGCGTTACAATAATCTAGCGGAGAAAAAATCCAGCGAAGCCAGTGAATATGACATTCGGGGGTTATTGATTAACAAAAATACTCACAAATGCTTTTTATACGGAAAAGAATTGTCATTAACCCCTATTGAGTTTTCCATCCTTTGGTATTTATGTGAACATCAGGGTGTGGTAATTCCTTCTGAGGAATTATTTGAAGCAGTATGGGGTGAAAAGTATATAAATAACAATAACACTGTGATGGCTCATATCGGCCGTTTGCGGGAAAAAATGAACGAATCAGCGAAAAAACCGAAATTTATAGTAAATGTATGGGGGGTTGGATATACCATTGAAAAATAGTAAAGGAACGAACATGGACGATTTCAGTCAGTTTAAGACCAAAATGTTTTTTCGAACCGTTTTTATGGGTATCTTTGCAATGATTGCCATAATTCTTCTTTCCTCTCTTGTACAGGGCAAATTTGCAAATTTTATGGTGGCAGCATTTCAGTTTCTCTTCCAATTAGATTATGCTTCAGCTTTGTATTGGTATGTGCGGATTTTTCGCAACTATATGGATTTGATATTTCTATTGGCTATGAGCGTTATTTTCTTTCTTGTATTTCGCATTCACCTGAATGGGTTTACAAGATATTTTATGGAAATCAATAAAGGAATTGATACTTTGAGCAAAGAAAATGCCGGGGAAGTTTCTCTGTCACCAGAGTTATCTGCTACTGAAAAAAAGATCAATACCATAAAGCAGACTTTGGAAAAGAGAAAACTGGAGGCACAATTAGCGGAGCAGCGAAAAAATGACCTGATTGTTTACCTGGCCCATGATTTAAAAACACCCCTTGCTTCCGTCATTGGATATCTGAATTTATTGCGTGATGAACAGCAGATTTCCGAGGAGTTAAGAGAAAAATACCTTGGTATCTCGCTAGACAAAGCGGAACGACTGGAAGATTTGATTAACGAATTTTTTGAAATTGCAAAATACAATTTAACCAATATTACACTTCAATACAACAAAATAAACTTGACCCGCCTGCTGGAACAGCTCCTATACGAGTTCAAGCCCATGCTGACGGAAAAGCATTTAAATTGTAATCTTAATGTTCCAGAAGATATTATGTTAAGATGCGATGCTGATAAAATTCAGCGTGTATTGGATAATCTTTTGAGAAATGCAGTGATATACAGTTTTCACGATTCCTCCATTGACATTACCGTTAAGGAACAGGGCGAAAAATTGAAGATTACCTTTGCCAATTATGGAAACACCATTCCAGAAGAAAAACTGGAGCGAGTATTCGAACAGTTTTACAGACTGGACTCTTCACGAAGCACCAGCAGTGGCGGAGCAGGTCTGGGGCTTGCCATTGCCAAACATATTATCGAACTTCACAATGGAACCATTACGGCAAAAAGTCAGGATGAGCGGATTGTCTTTGAAGTTACTTTACCCCAATTATAAATTGCAATGATGGTTCCATACAAAACCGTGGGTTGACCCAGCAGTTACAAACTATAAAGAAATTATGGATATATTGTAAGTAAATCGTAAGAAATTCCATAGATAAAACAAGAAAACAGCATTGATAATTTTGGTATGATAATACCAGATCTATTGATGCTGTTTTACTGCTGCATACAAGACTGTGCATTGACTGCACAACAGCCATACTACTTTTAGGAGGATAGACAAAATGCTTATCATACAGGAGATTCTTGGTTATTTTTTTATGGGACTAATTGGAATCGCTGGCTTATGCCTATTGTATTCCCCTGCTTATTTTATATTGAGAAAGAAAATACCTTTTTCACGGCAGGCTGCATATCTTCTTTTTACGGCTTGCATAATAACTATTTTGTCAGCAACTGTTTTCGATTCCATTATTTTCAGCCTTATGGACAGAAATGGAATCTTGACTGACCGACATTCCCTAAATCTGATTCCCTTTCAATGTTTTATGGAAATTTGGCTTATGGGACAACAAAAGCAATTTACACAGACGCTTGCAAATATATTAATGTTTGTTCCGCTAGGCTTTATTTTTCCTATTGCTTTTACAAAAGCACAGAAACTTTGGAAAAGTACCCTATGTATGGCTCTTTTTTCATTCCTAATTGAATTTATCCAGTACTTTATAGGCAGGTCTGCAGATATTGATGACCTTATGCTTAACACCTTCGGGGGAATGCTGGGATATGGTGTTTTCTATGCTTTTTTTAAGCTGTTTCACAAAGAACATAACATTAAACAGAAACCATAATAAAATCTTAAAAACTATTTGCTTGAATTTTCGCTTGATAACTTGAAATATTGCAGCAATGAAATTTCCAATTAATAAATATAAGAGAAAGAGGTGCTCACTATGCAGAAAAGAAAAATAGCTATTATTTTTGGAGGTAATTCCACAGAGTATCCGGTGTCATTGCAATCATCCTATGCTGTTTTGGAAAGTATCAATAAAAATACCTTTCACATTATTCCCATCGGAATTACCAGAGAGGGAGATTGGTATCATTACACCGGAAAATATGAGAAAATTCCGGACAATACCTGGTTCCAAGACCATGAACATCTTTATCCCATTGCGGTTTCCCAAAATCCTTCGGTGAAGGGATTTTTTGAATTTTTTGGGGATACATACAGGGTTCTTAAGGTTGACTTGGTCTTCCCTATCTTACACGGTAAAAACGGGGAAGATGGCACATTACAGGGCTTATTTGAACTGGCAGGGATACCCATTGTGGGCTGTGGCACACTGTCCTCTGCACTTTGTATGGATAAAGATAGAGCTCATAAGCTTGTGAACCTTGCCGGTATCCCTGTGCCCAAATCAATCCACTTCCGAGATTTTGATAAAGAAAGAGCTTTCAAAGAAATTGCTTCCACTTTAACTTACCCTCTTTTTGTGAAGCCTGTCCGTGCAGGCTCCTCCTTTGGAATTACTAAGGTAACCAAAAGGCAGGAACTTCCTGCAGCCATAGCATTGGCTTTTGAACATGATACAGAGGTTATTGTGGAAGAGGCTATTGATGGATTTGAGGTAGGCTGTGCGGTACTTGGCAAAGACATATTAATGGTTGGAAGGGTGGACGAGATCGAATTGTCAAAGGGTTTCTTTGATTATACCGAAAAATACACTCTGAAATCTTCTAAGATTTATATGCCTGCAAGAATCCATGACGAAACAGAACGGCAAATACAAGAGACTGCCATAACTATTTATGAAACCCTTGGATGCTCTGGATTTGCCAGAGTGGATATGTTTTTGACACCTGCAGGTGAAATTGTCTTTAATGAGGTAAACACCATTCCCGGTTTTACTTCTCACAGCCGTTATCCCAATATGATGAAAGGCATTGGATTATCTTTTGAGGAAATTTTGGACAAACTGTTGGGGTTATATGATGAAACAGCATAACATAGACAAATTTATCGGGACACTTTGGAGGAAGAGCCATGAAGAAAAACACATCTTATACAGGCATTGATTATTTTCGATTGATTGCCGCTTTTTTGATTATCACCATTCACACCTCTCCC
The DNA here is from genome assembly GCA_947174015.1 of uncultured Lachnospiraceae bacterium. Taxonomy (GTDB): domain Bacteria; phylum Bacillota; class Clostridia; order Lachnospirales; family Lachnospiraceae; genus RUG11237. The sequence goes on from CAMWHJ010000006.1 coordinate 55,866, forward strand.
CTCTCCTCATATAATGCCATGGAAAATTTTATACTTACAAGAATCATTGCTCGTGTTGCTGTTCCTTTCTTCTTTATGACATCTGGATTTTTTTTGATTTCCAGATATGTCTATCGTAATGACAATTTAATAAAATTTATAAAAGGTACAGCTTCCATTTATGCAATTTCCATATTCATATACCTTCCCGTGAATATTTACAATGGCTATTTTTCCATGGAAAATCTTATTCCAAATATCATAAAAGACCTTGTGTTTGATGGTACATTCTATCATTTATGGTATCTTCCTGCCACAATCCTTGGTGGGGGAATTGCGTGGTGGTTGGTAAAAAGGCTTGATTACAAAAAAGCGTTGACCGTGGCGGCACTTCTTTACCTAATAGGACTGTTTGGTGACAGCTACTATGGAATCACAGAGAAGTTTTCTTCTCTCAACAGCTTTTATAGTCTTATTTTTCAAATTTCCGACTATACAAGAAATGGTGTTTTTTTTACCCCGGTCTTTTTTGTTATTGGTGGATACATCGCTGACAGTGATCACAGGATTTCGCTTCAAAAAAGCCTCTTAGGACTTTTGATCAGTTTTTTGCTGATGTTTCTGGAAGCCATCACTCTACATTATTTTAAGCTGCAGCGCCACGACAGCATGTATGTGTTTTTACTGCCCTGTATGTATTTTCTGTTTTCTTCCATTATTCATTTCAAGGGAAAACGTCTTGTGTGGTTAAGAACCTGCTCACTGATTATTTATATCATTCATCCTATGATGATTGTGGCAATACGGTTTGCTGCAAAATTTCTTCATTTACAGCATCTTCTCGTGGACAACAGTCTTGTGCATTCCTTTATGGTCTGCTTGACTTCAGTGGTCTTTAGTGTGCTGGTCGCCACCTTGTGGAATAAATTCAAGCCGAAAAAAACAACGGATACCGCCGAAACCGACAGGGCATACCTTGAAATTAATCTGCGTAATTTAGAACATAATGCAAAAATTCTGCAGCAAGCAATGGTACCAGAATGCAAATTGATGGCTGTTGTGAAAGCGGAGGCTTATGGTCATGGAGCCTTTGAAATTACTTCTCATCTGAATAAAATGGGCATAAAAGATTTTGCTGTTGCCACCATTGATGAGGGTATACATCTGAGGAAATATGGCATTCGGGGAAATATACTTATTCTTGGGTATACCTGCATTCAACGTGCACCTGAACTGAAAAAATATGATTTGACCCAGACCTTGATAGATTTTCACTATGCTTCTGCCTTAAACAGCCAAGGTGTTGTTGTAAAGGCACACATAAAAATAGATACGGGTATGCACAGACTGGGAATACCCAGCAGCGACTTTTCTAAGGTAGAGAAAATTTTTCATATGAAAAATATAAAAGTATACGGTATATTTACTCATTTGTGCTGTTCTGACAGTTTACTGCCTGAGGATGCAGCTTTTACCAAAAAACAGATTAAGTGTTTTTATGGTTTGATTGATGTTTTAAAAAAGGATGGTATCACTATACCTAAACTTCATATTCAGAGCAGCTACGGTCTTTTGAATTATCCTGACCTTAATTGCGATTATGTACGGGCAGGTATTGCCCTTTATGGTGTACTCAGTTCTCCAAAGGATGATACCTTACTAAAGCTTGATTTACGCCCTGTACTTTCCTTAAAATCGAAAATAATTCTGATTCGCACCATTTGCACTGGAGAAAGCGTTGGATATGGCAGAAGCTTTCAGGCACAGCGGGATAGTTTGATTGCCATTGTGCCCATTGGCTACGGCGATGGGTTTCCAAGGAGTTTATCCTATGGCAAGGGGAGTGTTCTCATTCATGATAAATATGCACCGATTGTGGGGCGAATTTGTATGGATCAGCTTGCTGTGGATGTAACGGAACTAGACAATGTTTCTGTGGGAGATGAGGTCACATTGATCAGCGGAGACAAATTTACTGAGCTGTCAGCCACAGCGGTTGCTGCCTGTTCTAATAGCATAAGCAATGAATTGTTGTGCAGAATGGGGGATAGATTGTCGGTTAAAATAACATAAATGACCTAAGCTTTTTATGTGAGAGCAGACTCCTTTGAGAAGTCTGCTCTTTGCGGATTTTTCGCAGCTATATGGATTTGATATTTCTATTGGCTATGAGCATCATTTTCTTTCTTGTCTTTCGCATTTACCTGAATTGGTTTACAAGATATTTTATGGAAATCAATAAAGGAATCAATACTTTGATCAAAGAAAATGCAGGGGAAGTTTCTCTGTCACCAGAGTTATCTGATACAAAAAAAAGAGCAATATGGTAAAACAGACTTTGGAAAAGAGAAAACTGAAAGCACAATTAGCAGAGTAGCGAAAAAAAATTATACTCTGTCATGTATTTTAAAGTAATTAACCCCTAACTCAAATTTAATCTGCCACCGCATTAAATAATCAATTATTGCAAATAATACCAAAATTACAATTGCTTGAAAAGTAGCTTTCATAAACCATTCTTCCCAAAAACGGTATAACAGAAAGTAAAAAATAATAAATGATACTGGAATTGAAAAAGTAATTCTAATTATAAAATCACATATATAATACAAAAGAGCCTCAGTTTCTTTCTTACTAATAAGTTTAAAAAATAAAATAAATAACATATTTGCTAATAAAAGAAACGCAAGCAAGAGGGAATGCTTTGAATCCATGAAATAACCATGGAAAATGGAATCCATAAAATCAGAAATATAAACTTCATTAGTAATAGCAATAAATATTACAGATGCGACAATTGCATAAATAACTAAATTGAAAGCACGAAAGATATATCGAAATACTTTATATTTATACATATTAATCTCCTCTCATTTGTAATTAAGATATAAATAGTTATATACTTTATATTAAGAAGAATTGTACGAAAAAGCCATGTCCCGTTCTCGTGGAAGAAGGTCATCTGCATGACTTTTCCAGGTCTTATTTCTGTGGTATACTCCTTGCAAAGGAGGCCGCACATATGAATCCAAACACAGAGAAACTACGCAAAAAATATATGAATGACCCACCGGAAGGGATGACATCCGAGGACATTCGCCGCATGAGCGAGGATGACCTTCTCGATATGGATTATTTCTTAAATGAAGATGACTTATTGGATGATGAAACTGGTGTGGAAGGTTTTTATATCTTCTAAGCTGTATCGTTTTATTGTCATGCCCAGGCAAGAGTTTATCTAACATATGTTCGGTAAACTTTTGTTCTTTTTTCCATCAATCCAAACTCGCAATTTCCTATAAAGTAAAAAATATATCATATGCTTTCGGTAAAATCAAGTATAGTACAGCAAATTCCAGAAAATACCATTTTATGATAAACAGCATATTTATTGTAACAGTTCCGCCTACGCCATTCGCAAAACGCACCCACTCTTTTTATTGCCAGAGTGGAATTTATCATAAACTTGGATATGTCTATAAGAATGGGCTAAAAGCACTGCTGATGAGAAACATTATAGGTTAGGAAAGTTTGCAGGAACGGTTATGTTAGCTCCTGCTGCTTTTTTAAATACTCACTGTATGTGGTAATATCCTGTAAAATGTCAGATAGCATTTGCTTTACCTCAGGGGGATATTTATTTATCACCATCTTTTTGTGGAGAAAGTAGAAAGCATCCTCATATGTATCCTGAGACCTGGCATCAAATTTAGTCAAGGTTCTCACTGCGGCAGCACATTCCAGGCATAGGCGATAATCGGTATTCGGGATAAAGCTTGCTCCCTTAAAGCTGGCACTAAAGGGTGTTTTACATAGACAACAATGTTTCATGGTTACTCCTCCTTGGATGGCAATTTTGAACTGCTGTTTATATTATAGAGGAAAATCTTTGGAATGTAAATCAGCTATATTAAAACTCAGCTTTGAAAGGTAAATTCTTGTACCTGTGAACAAGCAGCAATAGCGAAGAATCCAGTCTTTCGCTGAAAGCGAACTCTTAACAGGCTGGATTCTGTTACAGTTTGCACCATAGGTGTAAACTATCATGTATTGTCTACTTAAGTTTCAAAATAGGTGTAAATGAGTTTGTTTCTTTCTCAAAGTCCTCTCTTAAAAATGTGGTATCCCCTTTTTCTATTTCCAGGCATTCACTGATATCATAACAATTTCCATTCTCTGTTATTACCCAAAAAAGATAGTGCCCTTTTTCTTCTATCTGATATAACATGCTATTATTTTCGTAGATATAATCTTCCAGTTTTTCTCCATTTCGGTATATTTGTATCATACTATTCATCAACGATTCACCCTGTATACTATTTTCTTCAAAAGTTACTCTGCATCCTGCTGCCAGTTCAATTCCTGCCGAATACTTTTTATACACTGTTTTTTCCGACTGATTTACTTCATCAGAAATAACATTCGCCTTTTCTAATTCTTTTCTTCCGCTTGAAACATTCTTTACTTTATCCAACACATTTGATTGATCTTGAACATTATTTTGTGCTTTCAATGCACTTAAATATGTCTTGTGTTCCACTACATTTCCCCCCCAACTCACAATTCCCAATAAAAAAACGAATACAAACAATGTGATGAACATTTTCTCAAATATAGCAGAACTTGAATTTGGCAAAATTGCTATAAATCTTGTACTTTTTGTTTTCCTCATACTCCCACTCCTTTTCTGTTCATTCTCTCTTCCTAATAATTAATGCTAATTTCTTGGTGAAGCAGTTACTGTATAAATAACAGAGAGAACTGATCTCTTCTGCTAATATTTTGTCACCGATATCTTATAATTTTGAAGAGTTTCTGTGTCGCTCTTTTTTAATTCCAAAATGTAGTTTTGGTAGCCTATCATACTCACCAACACCGCATCCTCTGGCAACTTTTCATAAACAACTTCCAATTCTGCATACACTTTCCCATTGGCTGTCTGCTTTCTGGTGAAAGCTCCCAGGCTTGTGGGTTGTCCAATATTTGGCAATGTATGACTCATAAGACATAAACTCTTCTTTTCGAAAAAGGATTTATTGTATTTGGAAAGCTTTCTATAAAAACTGGTTTTTTTGCATTGTTCCTCTGTGCCATAGCCTTTCTTCACATACTGTGTACAAATATTTTCCTTTAACTGTTTCAATTCTGCCTTAGTGCTGACTACATAATACCTCTTATCTAAAAGTTCCATAACATTCAATATTCCATCTTCGGTGACGGTAATTTTGCTGCTAATTTTCTGTTGTTGAAATTTCTTTACCCTTATCTTGTAGGACACAAGAATCTTAGAACTTCCCTTTTTGACTGCCTTGATGGTGGCAGTACCAGCTTTTTTTCCAGTGATTTTACCGAATTTGGTAATGCTGACAATTTTTTTATTACTGGTAGTCCACTGAACCTGACTTTTCAAGATACCCTTTGGTGTGGGGAGCGTAATTGATTGATCGGTGTATATGGTTCTTGTAGCCTTGGTTTCTGCTGCTTTTACCCATATCGTCTGTGATACGAAGAAAGAAAACAACAAACAGATAAACAGTATTGATGGTGTATTCTTTTTAATATGTTTCATATGGGATACCTCCTAAATTATTTTGCAATTTTTTTCTATGCTACTCTCTGTTTTTCTTTTCTTATATATTACACTATTTTTCATGCTATTTTTCATACTTGTAAAAAATAACCGAACTTTTGTAAAAAATAACCGGACTCCCAATTTGAAACTGTTTGCCTTGTAATATTAAACTATTTGCAAATTCTTCTTGAGTAAGTTCATTTTCTTTTCTTATTTTTGCAATTGTTTGACCTAATTGCTTTTCCTGTTCCTCCTTCCTTTCTGTGATGCATTGATAGTTGCTGAAAACAATAGCAAGCACACTCTGCGAACTTTCTATATATCATGAATAAAAATGGCGGCAAGTTGTCCATTCGAATCACTGCCACCATAATTACGCAATATTTAATTTTATATACAGACATATCATTCAACTAAAGAACAATAAAAATTCATTTCTTCCTCGGAAAGTTCATAGTAGAAAATCAGAAATTCCTCGGGAATGGAAAATGCTTTAATACTTTCTTCCGACACCGCCATTTTAATAATATTTGTATCTTCATACAATGTAATGGTAGTATTTTCTTCCAATTCCTTTTCGCCAAAACGTGCAACAGGATATTTGTATGAAATCAAATAATATTGTTCCTTTGCTCCCTCTAAGTCCTTTTCCAATTCGTCTTGGTGTTCTTCTATGTCTGAATCGTAAAAAAGCGAACATTGGTTAAATTGGTATAATTGTTCTTCGTCACTTATTGTTTTTATAAGTTCATTATTCTCTGCTGAATATATCTTTATTTCAGCTAAATTATCCAAATCCTCTAAGGTATATTTTCCTCCCTGCTGTGCGGAACACCCTGCACAAATACATAGTCCAAACACCAACAGAATACCGATTTTAATATAGATTTTCTTATTCATCTTTATCCCTGCTTTCTATAAATAATTTACACGTTGTAACTAATAAACAGCAAAACAAAATTATGATAGGTGCGTATGGACTCCATGCGTTCGTTATCATTCCAATCAAAACTGCAATCACTGTAACCGGCAATGCCACATATATCCAACGATACCTTTTCATATGACCACCTTTGGGAGTTTGTTCTGTATTTTTAATGATAATACTGTCAATGTGCATGGACATTCCTGCCCATATGATAAGTGCTAGCCATATTGTATCCGCTGCCCATTCAAAAACATTATAAGCTGTCTGTCCGAAATAAATCATTAAAAAATACCCTATTTCAGAACTTGTCAAAAGAATAACCACTCCCATGATAATCATAATTGCATATTTTTTTCTTCTGTGTTCCCTCTGTTTCTTAAATTCTCCAAATACCTTATCATCAAATGCAAGGTGTTCATTTTTGATTTCCTGATACTGTTTGGTCTGAAAAAAATGCCAAATGATAATGATTACCCCTGCTATCATTGTAAGCCAATAAAGAGATGACATTATTATGCTGTGATGACCAAAACAATCAAAGACATTTGACAACACGAAAAGGCTTATCCCTCCTGTAATTTGCTTTACATTCTGTCTGCTGTACGACAAATATCCGTCTAACATCTCTTGGCTGACATAATACCCGCTGTCTGAAACAGATTTTTCTTTTGACACATTTTTTTCTTCGCAATCTTCTTTCAGCAGATAGTCCATTGACACTCCGAATAGGTTACTGATTTGTACCAATTTCCCTACTTCAGGGATTCCTTTATCATTTACCCATTTCCCTACTGCCTGTCGGGATACATCTAACCTTTCCGCTAAGTCCTCCTGTGTCATCCTGTTGTCTTTCAACAGTGCTTTTAATTTTTGTCCTAATGTCATTTTTATCCACCTCCTTCACACATTCTACTTCAAAGTAATAAAGAAAAACAACCATTCTATGGTTTCCTATTGTCAACTTTGCGTTTCGTTCACTTATTTTATTGTCATTTTCTGCACATTCATATAACTTTTTGCTATTTAGCAAGCTTTCCATTGTCATGAATTAAAAATACCCTCACAGTTACAACCATGAGGATATTTTCGTTTACTTACTTTATAAATAACAATTACAACCATGCTATTTTTCTGCTACTGATTCATTTCCCGGTTTTCCCGTCCCTCGTGAATACTCTCCATATATGTATTCCAAATCTGTCCCGGATAAGTGGAACCACTCAAATCTTCCAGTTCCTTGGGAATATCAAAACCAACCCACACTGCCGTGGTATAATAAGCCGTGTAACCACAGAACCAGCCATCCTTATTTTCATTGGTGGTTCCTGTCTTGGCTGCTGCAGTGATATTCTTTAATCTGCGCTTTACACCGGTTCCTCTGGTAAGAACACCCTTGAGAATATCTGTCATATCCTTGGCTGTCTTCTCTGAATACACCTGTCTCTGCACACCCACACTGTCTATCACCACATTGCCGTTAGCATCCAAAATTTTATCAATGCAGGTGGGTGTTCGATACAAACCATTATTTTCCAGAGTTGCATAACCGGATGCCATCTCCACCGTGCTAAATCCGCTGGTAAAACCGCCCAGAGCTGTGGAGAGATTGTAATCCTCCTTTGTTATACCGGAAAATTCCATATTGTACAAATATTCCAAACCAAAGCTAGGAGTAATTGCCTTATATAAATTCCATGCTGCTGCATTTCTGGACTTTTCCACTGCGGAGCGAAGAGAAATTGAACCGGAATACACATCACCGGAGTTGGAAGGTCCATCTTCTGTTTTCACATCTTTCAGGCTGCTGTTGGCACTGTAACCCTTTTCTAAAGCCGGAGCATAAACCAATAATGGCTTAATGGAACTGCCCGGCTGACGTTTACTCTGATAAGCACGATTAAAAGATGCATTGATATCCTCCTGGGTTCTCCCTCCCACAATGGCCTTTACCTTACCTGTATCATTATCAATACAAGTGGCTGCCGCCTGCACATTATAGACACCATCATCCTGCTTGGTAACAAAGCTGTACATGTTCTCGTCCACCGCCGCCTGCAGCTTCTCCTCCATATCACGGTTGATGGTGGTGTAAATGCGGTAGCCGCCGGATACCAGCTGCTCTGACCACCTATCATAACTTTCCTGATAGGATTTCTTGTAGGCACTTTCCGCCTCATCACTGTCAAACTTATTTTGAAATACAAAACCATCTTTTTCCATCAAGGCTCTGGTCGCACAGTAATTTACATAGGAATCCACATAAGTACCTGCGGATTTCACTTCCATATTGTCTAATGTGATGGTGTAATCCTTGGCTTCCTGACACTGTTGAGCCGTAATCTTGCCATCCTCAAACATCTCATCCAAAATCCTGTTTCTGCGCTTTAAGGTATTTTCCAAATTATTCCTTGGATTATACATGGTAGGGCTGTTGGGAATGGCACAGAGAAATGCAATCTCTGACAAATTCAATTCATTACAGGATTTATTAAAGTATCCTGTGCTGGCTGCTTCAATCCCATAATAACCATTGGAGAAATACACATTATTCAAATAAAATTCCAGTATATCATCTTTAGAATAAATCTTCTCTAAACGTAGGGAAATAAAAATTTCTTCCACCTTACGCTCCCAAGATACCGTATGTGTCAAGAAAATATTACGGCTTAACTGCTGGGTGATGGTACTTCCACCTTGGGTAATGCTGTCCTTTTTCACCAATGCAACTGCGGCTCTGGTAATAGCTTTCAAATCAATTCCATTATGCTCATAAAATTTCTTATCCTCAATACTAATTATGGCATCCTTTGCCATCTGGGGAATATTGTCAATGCTGAGGTAAATCTGGAAACGTTCATTCTTTACCAGCTTGATAATCTCCCCTTGGTCATCATATACAATACTGCTCTTATAGGCTGCAAAATCCTCCCTGTCAGAATTTTCCACCATGGTTTTGGCATCTTTGTATAGCTGTACGGATGTTGTCCAGTAATCACTTAAGAAAAACAATACAATACACCCTAAGATGGTAAAAATCAGTATAAATTGTGTTCCATAAAATAGACCATCTGCCAACGGACTCCCATTTTTTCTCTTTTTTTTCTTTCTTTTCTTACTCATAAATCATCCTCATAACTTCCACAAAATCATAGATTTCACATTTGCATAGACTGCAAAGCAAATAACCAAAATCTATCACCCTAGAATATGTTCCCCTTTTATCAAACAGTGCTGTTTGACTGATTATGAATATATCAATATGTGCAGGCATATCGCCAAATATATTGTAGATTAACAGATTTCAGCACCAGCCGGCATTGTCCTTTCCGGTGTCATTAATGCTAAATTTCCCTCTTCATCCTCTGCACAAAGAAGCATTCCCTCAGATAATACACCGGCAAGCTTAGCCGGCTTCAAATTCACTAACACCATAACCTTCTTACCCACCATCTCCTCTGGTGTATAATACTGCTTAATACCTGATACAATCTGCTTTACCTGACTTCCAATCTTAACCTGAGAGCACAAAAGTTTTTTTGACTTTTTCACTTCCTCGCAGGCAATGATCTCACCTACCTGAAACTGCATCTTCATAAAATCCTCATAGGTAATCTCTTCTTTCGGTTCTATATCAATCCCCTTCTCTTCCCTGCCCCCAGAAATTTGTGCCTGCTGAGCTGCCTTGATTTCTTCTGCTTTTTTCAACACCTCTTCCAAATCCAATCGGGCAAATAACACCTCTGGCTTTTGAGTAACCTGAGTGCCTGAGGGATACAGACCAAACGTCTTTAAGTCCTTCAAGTCACGCTCTGCGGTATTTAACTGTGCAAAAATCTTTTCTGCTGTTTCTGGCATAAATGGTTTCAGCAAAGTGGCACCCATACAAATACCCTCCACCAAATTATAAAGAACCGTCTCTAAGCGGGGCTTGTCTCTCTCTTCCTTTGCCAAAATCCATGGCGTTGTCTCGTCAATGTACTTGTTGCACCTGCGGAATAAGGTAAAAATTTCGCTGATGGCATCTGCCACCCGCAAATCCTCCATCTTCTCACAAACCTTGTCCACAACACCAACAGCAACCGCCTTTAAGTCCTCATCCACCTCAGCAGATAAACCTGTATTATTTACGACACCACCAAAATACTTATTGGACATGGATATGGTTCGATGCACCAGATTTCCCAGTACATTTGCCAAATCAGAATTGATACGTTCTGTCATCAGTTCCCATGTAATTACTCCATCATTGTCAAAAGGAATTTCATGAAGTACAAAATAGCGCACCGCATCCACGCCAAACATGTCCACCAAATCATCTGCATAGATCACATTTCCCTTGGATTTACTCATTTTTCCATCTCCCTGCAGCAGCCAAGGATGACCAAACACCTGTTTTGGTAATGGCAAGTCCAATGCCATTAAGAAAATCGGCCAATAAATTGTATGGAAACGAATAATATCTTTTCCAATTAAATGAAGATCCGCAGGCCAGTTTTTATGGAATAACTCATCACTGTTTCCTTCGCAGTCATAGCCCAAACCTGTAATATAATTTGTCAATGCATCCAGCCAAACATATATCACATGTTTCTCATCAAAATCCACCGGTATTCCCCATTGAAAAGAAGTTCTGGACACACACAAATCCTGCAGACCCGGAAGTAAAAAGTTATTCATCATCTCATTCTTGCGGGATACCGGCTGAATAAACTCCGGATGGGTGTTAATATGCTCAATCAAACGGTCTGCATATTTACTCATTTTGAAGAAATATGCTTCTTCCTTGGCAGGCTGCACCTCCCGCCCACAATCAGGACATTTACCGTCCACTAACTGGGACTCGGTAAAAAAAGATTCACAAGGGGTACAATATAAACCCTCGTAATGTCCCTTGTAAATATCTCCCTGTTCATACAATTTGTGAAAAATTTTCTGCACCTGCTGCTGATGATCTTGATCCGTAGTGCGGATAAATCGATCATAGGAGGTATTCATTAAATCCCAGATTCTTTGAATCTCCTTTGCAGTATTGTCCACAAATTCCTTCGGCGTAATGCCTGCCTCACTTGCCTTAATCTCAATTTTCTGTCCATGCTCATCGGTTCCTGTCTGAAAACGCACATCATATCCCTGCTGTCTCTTAAATCTGGCAATGCTGTCCGCCAAAATAATCTCATAGGTATTGCCAATATGGGGCTTTCCTGATGTATAGGTAATCGCCGTTGTAATATAATATTTTTCCTTTTCCATTCTCTTCTTTCCTCCTTAAATAGTCACCATTTTTGCTAGAATTCTAATGTAACATTTCTTCCCGTCTTCTCATAAGCCCTGCAGGATACACCAGCTGTTTTCAGCATACGCTTGGATGCCACATTGCTTGGTGTGCCTGCATACTTGTCACTGTCATATACAATAGTCTTAATACCAGATTGAATAATGGCTTTGGTACACTCGTTGCAGGGAAACAGCGTCACATACAATGTGGCTCCCTCCAGACTGCCTCCCCGGTAATTCAAAATAGCATTCAATTCGCTATGAGTCACATACAGATACTTGGTTTCCAATTCCTCACCTTCTCTGTCCCACGGAAACTCATCATCCGAGCAGCCCATGGGAAATCCATTGTATCCCATGCTTAAAATTTTATTATCCTCACTTACAATACAGGCTCCCACCTGAGTGTGGGGATCCTTGGAACGCATAGCTGAAAGAGCTGCCACTCCCATAAAATATTCATCCCAAGTGATATAGTCATTCCGCTTATGGTTCATATTTTATCCTCCTAAATTGTATTATACTTTCCTAATATATGAATAAATGGTAACTATTTTATACTTTCATCGTTACGGTAGTTCTATTCTTCCAACAGATTAATTCTTCTCTGGTGCCTCTCCTCTTTGGAAAATTCTGTATTTAAAAAGATATCCACAATCTCTATGGCAAGTCCCAAGCCCACAATATTTGCTCCCAATGCCAATACATTGGCATCGTTGTGAAGCCTTGTCATTCTGGCACTGAGAGAATCGCTGCAAAGTGCAGCACGGACACCCTTTACCTTATTGGCGGCAATGGAAATTCCAATCCCTGTGGTACAGATCACAATTCCCTTTTCACATTCACCACTGGAAACGGATTCCCCTACTGCCTTGCCAAATACAGGATAATCACAGGATTCTTTGTTGTAACAGCCACAATCCTTTACCTGAATTCCCTGCTTCTTTAAGTGCTCCATCACCTTTTCCTTCAAATCAAATCCGCCATGGTCACATCCGATTGCTATCATATTCTTCCTCCTAAAATTCCTTGTCGTAACAGTTCAGATACCTGAACTGTTACTTGCAAAAGCCCATTTAAAATCTGC
>CAMWHJ010000007.1 GCA_947174015.1 uncultured Lachnospiraceae bacterium
ATAACTGTTCAGTAGGTCTGTGCATTTACTGCACAGACCGTAAGAAAAAGTGGATATAACAGGCAAAGAACCATTGCCGTAGGCAATTTTGCATGGTTCTTTGCTCGTAATTATGAAGGTACTGAATAGTTATGAAGGATGATAAAAATGGGGGAAATATTCGCAAATAATGTGTTTTGCGAGTAAATAGAGAGGTGAAATAAGGTTTTATGAATGAAAAAATAATTGTTTCGTATGTCAAAAGTCCATCTAAATGGGGAGAAAGTCTTTTTCAACAGATAAAAGTGATTTTGAGAGACTTTTCGTTACAGCATAATAGGAGCAACAATATACCATATGAGATACAAATAATAGATATCGTAGAGGAGGCATTTAACGGCAATAGGGTTGCAAATTTAGCTGACTGTCAGAGGGTTTCCTTGGATGCCTGCCTTTATTCGGATATCTATATTTTTGATGGTTCCATCGAGGAAGGTCAATTCAGCCAGTATCAATTTGCATATGATTTAATGAAACATTTAGACCATGTGCTGATTGTTTCCAGAACAGAGCTGCCATATAATTTGGAGGGGCGCAGGAAAGGAGGTGCTCCCTCTTGGATTGTCATTGGTGAAGAAGTGGGAAATATAAACACTAAAAATGACCCAAGGAAATTAAATGCCAATATCTTGAATTGGGTGAAAGGGACACTGGAACAATTGGAATTGCCTCGCAGGAATAAAATGGCAGGCTCCCTTACTTTGCAAAATATAATGAAGATATCCATGAATGCGGTGAAAAAATCGGATGATCGTATGGAACCCTTTGAGAAGTCAGCACTCTTTATTAGCTATTTAAGCCGAGACTATGATATTTTAAAAAATTATTTTCCACAGATAGAAGAACGCACCGGCTTATCAAAAGAAAGATTTCACTATTTTGCACCTGGAAGGGTGGCAAAAGAGTTTATGACAGAGAAGCGTCGTTGGGAACTTGTAAGTATTGCAGATAGAGAAATGAGTAAAGCCGGTGCTTTACTCATATTTGAGACGGAAGGTTATTATCGTTCATGGTGGACCATGGGAGAACGCATGTCTGTGTCCTACAGATTCCAAAAGAATTGGGAGAATTGTCCCAATGTCTATGTGGTTAAAGTTTATTATAACGATAAGGGAACATTGGACTTTGTTTGGGAAGAATTGAAAACTCCTGAACAGAAGAGGAATTTTTTTCCTGCACTCAGTGAACAACAGATAAGGAGGCTGGCAAGGCGTTTTGCAAACTCTGACCCGGACGAGGCTGCATATGAACTTGATGAAAAAATGGTAAGGCAATCAAATATGCCTAAATTCGTAAAAGTTTTCAGAGCTGTTGCAAAGGGAGTTATGTTATCTCTTCTAGAGAGAGACCAATGGTTTAGAGAAAGTTTTGAGGAAACAGATGAAAAAGGAACACTGTTGGAAAATATTTCTCAGGCAATGGAGTCGGAGAATTCCTATACCCATACAAAAGAATTTCAAACAAAGCGGATTGTGGAGTGCTCGTATTGCCGTGAGACTTCTGTGGATCTGACAATTGATAATTTTATACAACTTGATATGCCATATGTATACCGTATAGAAGACAATGAACTGCTGGAATGCCAAGATGGTACGTTTGTTCTTCAACAGAAATGCCCGTTACATGGCAGTATGCACTTTATAAAAAATGGGTTTTATTACCGATTTATCCAGCCGAGACGAGGGATGGTCATGGGAGAAAAACAAACACTGGTGGAAAGTATTGATAGGATTGACGTATATGAGAATGAAGGGCACGATACCTATAAGAATTTTGAAAATAGCAAATAAGGAGATACGTTGTGAATGAAAAAATCAATCCCCCGCCAGGAGAGGCAAATAGAGTAATCTGTGGTGGGTATGGTGTAATTAAAAAGCCTCCTATGCTAAAATGATAATGGTGTCTCAAGCCATATCAAGAATAGGAGGCGGTACAAATGTACAGTTCAAGTTTAGCACATACTAAATGGAAATGCCAATACCATATAGTATTTATTCCAAAATATCGTAGGAGAGTATTGTATGGAAGGTTGAATAGTGATATCAGAGAAATAATAAAAAAGCTTTGTGAATAGCAACGAGTTAAAAAATGTATTTAGGTTTATTAGAGGTAATGGAAGTATGTTGTTTCTGCGTGTCTAAAAAAATGATAAGTTATCAAAAAAATAAACTTGACATTTTTTGGAGGATGAGGTATTATAATATATAAGAAAAAAGCAACCAACTGCTGTAAACAGGTTGATTGCTTTGAAAATCACAGATGTAAATATGTGATTATGATTGTGCAAATTCATTTTAACATCATTATCTGTGATTTTCAAGTTTTCTTATGGAATTATTTCAAAAAATTACGTTTTACATAACAGTCTGGCAAAGATGAGAGGTTATTGTCTTGGTGCAGCTCATCTTTCGGAGGAACAATAGATATTAAGACGTAATGCCATTTTGTTGGAGGAATAATTCCCCAATATTATAAATCACAGATAGGAGGTGGCAGAAATGGGTAAGACTAAAAAACCCAAGGATGCGAATAAGGTTTCAAAGCATCAAGAAGCGGAAGAGTATATTTTTCCCAGATATATCACCCGCAACGGGAAAAGGATATATCCGAAAAATGCAAAGACATTTCGTATTCCGGTGTCTTCTTTGAAGGATTAATACAAGGATCAAATACCTCGCAGCTTGCTGCGGGGTATTTAATTCATGATAATAGAAAATTGGAAAAGCCTGCTTCCTATGGTGTTGCAGCAGGATGGTGATGATATGGCATTATCTTATGATAAATTATGGAACATGTTACAGCAAAAGAATATAACAAAAACAGAATTTCGCAAAATGATTGAAATCAGTTCAGGGACTTTGGCTAAAATGACATCAGGAGAACCAGTGTCCTTGTCCATTGTGGAACGAATATGCGAGAAATTTCAGTGTGATATTTCTGAACTGTTAGAATATAAACATGAGAAACAAAAACGTTTATGGAAACATATTGATGAAAATGGTTGTTATCATGTGGAGCTTTACTATTTATATGATCCCCAATGGAGAACCAAGGCGTTTTCCGGAGTGCAGTTTCTGTACGGATATGCTATCCGTTCCGAAGAAGGAATTTCACATGAGAGGCAAATTTTTCTGGAAAGAAAGCAGTCTAAAGAAGTATATACCATAGTTGGTTTTTCCCATAATGTGTCAGGAGGAGAATTGATTGCTCTGTTATCGGTTCTGCTGTCAGGCAGCAGTCTTTCTGAGTTTTTATCAAAATTTGATTATGAATTTGCCGGTTTTGATGAAAGTGAACCTGCTTTACAAAAGATGGTATGGCAGCAGCAGACAGTCCGTCAGGAACCATGTGTGAAAAGACCGGAATTTATGCTGACAGCACAAAAAAATCTGGATAGCGGCAGAAAAAATGGCAATGTACTTTCCATTATTGGAAAGGATCATATGTATTGCGAGTCCATAATCCATTTGGACAAGGCACAGTTATATCAGGATGTGACAGGAGAATGCAACATCAGTAAGATGGAATTAATCAAAGAATTTGTGGCAGGGATGGACACATTGTCAAATCCTGAGACGGATATTATGAGAATCGGCGATTTTGAGGTATTATCACCTGTGTCAGAGAAGGTGAGCTTTGATGAATTATGTGAAGTGAACACCATTGTGGAGGAAGAAAATAATCATAAAAAGTATATCAAAGGTCTGGAAATTCAAGTGTTTGCAGCACACTTGAAAGGGGAATACACCCTTGAAATCATAGCTTATAATCAATATAGTCCAATTGCACACCGTTTATATGATTTTGTTATGGATAAGACAGATTTAAGATATACATTGGAGCTGGATGAAAGTTGTTCCAGTGTACGCTTTCTATTATTTTCTAAAGAGAAAGGTGCTCGTTTTCAGTTAATGGGGGAACGTTTTCATTATATTTTCAGAGAAATCAGCATTAGTTTTGGGAGTCAGCCCTCAGCTGATAAGCTTCACAAAGATTATAAAAAAATAGCCAGCTTACATGGAGTAATTATGAAGCAGCGAACACTGCATAGGGGAAATTATAACAGTCTAGCAAGCTTAGAGGGAAATGACCCGTGGAGAGACTGCGATAATCAGGTATTTGAACAGTTTCATGAACTGTATCAAAGAGCAGATACAGATTCTTTCTTTACTGCAAAAAAGGAATGGGAATCTGAATTTTTTTCGTGGATTCGTAAACATGCAGAAGCTTCTTATGTGACAAACTTATGGATGACCATTGGGGAGTGCAGTTTGAATTTTATTTCGTCTTTAGATAATATTGCCAGAACAGCACACATTCATATATCTGCTCTGGTGAACGCTAAGAAATGTTCTCAAGATATGAGAGAAAAATGGGAGCAAATTGGAAAAAGTAAGGATGCTCAGATGGAATGCGGTGTAACTCCAATGCTCATAGAGTTTCCATTATACAAGAATTTGGAAAATTTTATTATTATTTACAAGGGAAGAATGGTTCCCGACACATATATGGTATCGGATTATACCAACACCCCACTGACTGTCTCAAAAGTAAGTACGGATACTTCCAGGCAGATTGTGGCATATTTGTTTCAGATAATACAAGAATCGGAAAAAAATAATGGTATCGCTTATCTGATATCAAAAACTTCGGAAGAAATATCAGAAGAAGTATCAGGAGATATGGGCATGGATTCAGAGGATATGCTGTTGGAGGAAATTGTGGCAGAAATAAATGATATGCAGGAAAATGCTACAAAGCATATTCTTCTTTTGGAAAATCAGAAAATTGTATTTCAGGCTTCCAAAGAGGAGGTTTGCAAGGTGCTTTACAAGGCATTTCTGAAAGATTTCCACAAGTACTCTGTTATTTATGGCTATTGCCTTTCTTCGGATAAAAATAGTTTAAAAGAATATTGTGTGAAACATTATGACATACAATTGAGTGATATCTTATGTCAATGTTTAAATAATGAAAAAGTGTCTGTGAGCAGGGTGGAAAGAAAAGAATTATCAAAAGTTGTGTTGGGAAATGAACACTCCTTTGATGGGGTGTACCAATATGTAAGCAGGTTATATGGTGATATCTTTCCTCGCTTTTATATCTCCGGTGCCGCCTCTTTGGCTCATACAATTATGTGTGAGGCAGATATGGTGCAATATATCCGGTTATTAGAAAATATCTATGACAACAAAGACGCCCTAAGATTCGTTGCCTTTTTACAGAGACTGGTGCTGCATTTGTCTTATATGAAAGAAAAAAATGCTTGGTTGGCAGCAGATCAGTGTTTGCACTCTCCGGTTAATTATATATGTGCCATTGGAATTTATTATTATGTTGCTCATTACAATATGCAATGTGGAAAATTAGAGCATGGGTCAGGGATAATTTCAAAGGAGGAGTATAGGCAGAAATTATTGAAAGAATGTGTAATTACGGCTCAGATAAAAAGATTAAGATCCCAAGAAAAGAAGGATGAAGAGTTTGAACAGCGTTTTACAACATTAAAAGAACTCTGGGGAGAACAGTGTAGTATCACTAAAACCTCCGGGTGGAGGGAGATTTTTGTCATGTTGGATGGACTAGAGCAGCGGAGTTTTCAGGATGTTTATGATATGATTGAAATATTAGAGGAAAAAGAAAAAGTGAGTACAGAGGCACTTTCTGAATATATCATAAACCTTGTATTGCAAAAAGTTCGTCAAGATTATAAAAAGGAAAATGGATTTTATTACTTTGACGATTTTCAAAATGGTGATATTTTATTATGTGCCTTGTATAATTTCAGCACAAAAAAATGGGCGGCACAATTTTTAAAAGAACTTGCCCAAATGGAAAAACAATTTATTTCTGCCTTGCATGATGTATTCTTAAAGGAGAAAAATTATAGGAAATGGAGTACCTTTATGGATGCGTTGTTATGGTGCAGATGTATGCGTAAGTGGTGGCTTCAAAACAGTGATAACTATGAAGAACTTGTGAAGGATGATACCAACCGTAACGTTCGTATCCGGGAAGTAGCTGGACTTGTTAAGAAATACAAAAAAGACTTGGAAGGATATTCAAAAGCATATCATGTATGGAGCAAAACGGTCAGGGATGAGAGTGGATTGTAAGGAAATCTGCCCTGTTGTCTGGGTGGGAATATTTTTTGTATTTTAGGTAAAAATGTGATATCATACAAGAGGTGTTTAGGCATTGTGATAATTATAATAAAACAGGTACGCCGAGAACAGGCAAAATAAATGATTCATTTCCAGAAAATCTGGATACATTTATTGACATAATAGCATTTTGGGCGAGAAAATACCTTTATAATCCGAATATGGGAGGATAACCGGATATGAAAAAAAATATATATTATATCATAAATGCATTTGTATTAATATTGACAACCATATTGTTTGGTATTTACTATTTTCCGGCATTGTCTAAATTGATAAATATGGGGATAAGATATCTTCTTGTTTTGTCTTGTAATATTATACTCATAAATTTCATCAAGGCATTTCGTTTTTATTTTGTGTTATCAGGAAATATAAATTCCATATGGGAGTACATAAAGCAATACTGTAAAACCATTCCGGTAAACGTTGTGGTTCCCTTTAAACTGGGAGAGGTATTTCGGGTATACTGCTATGGATACCAGATGAAAAATTATTTTGCGGGTATTATATATGTTTTAATAGACAGGTTTTTTGACACGCTGGCTCTTATTTCTGTTATTTTGGCAGCATCTTTGGTGACGCAGATACAGTTTAACTGGCTGGTATATTTATTGTTTTTGTTTATGTTTTTCGTTGCAGCGGCTTATATACTAATGCCAAGAATTTGTATGTATTGGAAGAAGTATTTGCTCCATGAACAGGCAACCAAGAGAGGAAATGAGTGTTTGGTGTTTATTGTATCCTTGGAAAAAATATGTGATACGATTTCCCAGGCGTTAAGAGGAAGAGGTGTCATTGTTTATGCACTTTCTATCTTGGCATGGCTGATTGAAATTTGTGGGGTATTGTTACTGAACAAAATCGATGGTGGTAGTGTGCAAGTGGCAAATATTATAAATTATTTGTCCTCAGCGCTTGGAATAGGAAATTCGGATAATCTGCAATATTTTGTTTTGGGAACGGTTGTAATGTTGTTATGTACCTATATTGTGTTACATTTTAGAAAGAAAATAGAGGAGTATTAGAATATGGGAATTTTAGTGATCTATGATGATACTTGTTCGAAAAGTGAAGTGATTGAAGATGTGATAGGCAGCAGAGGATTTGCAGATGTTGTGGTAAAACGGCAGAATCTTAGGTCAAAATTTGAAAATACAGTACGAAAAATCTATCCGGATGCAGAGTTTCAGATGATATCATCCATATATGAATACAATGCACTGGCGGAAAATATTATAAATAATTATGAGGAATCTGCCAGAGTACTACATTTTTTCTCAAATTTTGTTATTTCAGAGGAAGAGCAGGTATTGCTATCTTTTAAAAGACTACTGTTTATTGATGAGAACTATAAGATGTGTGATGGAAACAGCATCATAGGCATTATGAGTCCCAGCATATCAGCATATACAGAATTTCTAAAAAAGATAAATAAAGATGGAGCACATTCTACTTTACAAAGTGCAAAAATGATAGAACAGAGTATTCCCGTGAAAGGGGCAGTGGATATTGGAAGAATTGAAAACTTTATTCAGTGTATTACAGGAAACTTTGATGCCAGATATTTTAATTCCCTTCAAGGTGATGAGTATACCATTGTAAAGAGTTCCGGTAATAAAAAGAAAATCAAAGCAGAATATACGTTCTATCATCTTCTTCCGGAGGACATGCAATTCTGGTTTGTGGAACCATTTCATTATAGAGAAGATCATGAGAAGGCAAGCTATACAATGGAGCGGCTTCATATGACAGATCTGGCAATTAAATGGGTACATGGTTCTATTGATGAGGAAGAGTTTGAAGTCATCTTAGATAAATATTTTTATTTTTTTAATCACAGGCATCGTCGTGAAATAACCAAGGAGGAATATCATAAAATAGCAGATGCATTGTATGTGGATAAAGTGGTAAAAAGAATACAGGAATTGAAGGAATTAAAAGAGTTTGAAAACATGTCAAAGCTTCTTTCTTTAAATGGAGAAAAATCCATCGATGAATTATTAAATTTGTATTTATCCCTTAAGAAGAAAATCGAGGCAGGCGTAAAAAAGAAATATATCAGTGTGATCGGTCATGGTGACCCATGTTTTGCAAATACCATGTACAATAAATCAACAAGAACGTTAAAGTTTATCGACCCTAAGGGTGCGTTAAAAGAGGAAGAATTATGGACAAACCCATATTATGATATTGCCAAGCTGAGTCATTCCATATGCGGCAGGTACGATTTTTTCAATAATGGTCTTTTTGATATCAATATAAACAATGAATTTGCCATAGAGCTTTGCATTGAATTTGACAATCGAAAGTTTATAGAGATATTTAGGAGAAAGCTGGAAGAAAATGGATATGATTATTGGCTGGTGAGGTTGTATGAGGCTTCCTTATTTCTATCCATGCTGCCATTACATATCGATAATCCCCATAAAGTTTATGGGTTTATTTTAAATGCGAGAAATATATTAAAGGAGATTGAGGAAAATGTATAAGGGATATACGTTGATTATGGATATTGATGGAACATTGTGTCCAATCAGGAAAAAGGATGAGAGTTATGCGGATTTAGTGCCCTATAAGGAGATGGTTGAGAAGATTAGGCAGTGTAAGGCGGATGGTGCAAAAATTGTCTTATTTTCATCGCGGAATATGAATTCTTATGATGGAAACCTGGGACTTATCAATAAAGAAACGGCACCTATTATTCTTGCCTGGCTGGAAAAATGGGACATTCCATATGATGAGATATTGTTGGGGAAACCTTGGCCGGGACATCAAGGCTTTTATGTGGATGACAGAGCAGTGAGGCCGGATGAATTTTTGAAGTATTCCCCGGAGGAACTGACAAGAATCTGTGAGGATTCCAGATGTAAGGAATAAAGGGACAACAAGGACAGCGGGAAACAGAGAATGAGAGATGGCTTTTGCCCCGGTATTCTTTTGTGGTAAAATAGAAATTGTATTTTCAGAAAAGAGAGTATTTCACATGATTGGTATCTGTGAGAATACTCTCTTTTATATTCTGCACTGTTATTCGAAAATAATTTGTAACTATTCAGTACCCTCATAGTTACAAGCAAAGAACCATGCAAAATTGCCTACGGCAATGGTTCTTTGCCTGTTATATCCACTTTTTCTTACGGTCTGTGCAGTAAATGCACAGACCTACTGAACAGTTACAATAATTTATCTATTGGACTATTATTTAAATCATGTAAGTTAGACGGTATTTTTGCCTTTTGCACATTGAATGTTAATTTTCATCAGTATTATCCGAAATAAAAGATAAAATGCTATTACATTTTTTGATACAAAATAATAATTATGATTTTAAGGCAGAGATGAAGAGGAGGTAATATAAATCAAAAAGATGTAACTATTCAGTACAAAAAGGTGTATTTACTGTGCAGTTGTAAAAGGGTAGAATACGAGAACAGGAGAGAGCTATATGAGAAAAAACTTAAAAAGATTTTTGGCAGCTTTATTCGTAATTGCTATTTGCCTGACTAATATCAATGGATTTGAGGCAATACAGGAAGTAAAAGCTGCAGATACTTCATCAGTAACAGTAAAGAATTATGATTTTGAAAGTGCCAAAAAAAACAGCAGTGGTAAATGGGAAGCAGATGACTGGGAGAAAAATGATCATGCAGAGGTAGTCTTGTCCGGAGGGATAAATAATTCTAAGTGTCTAAAAATAACCAATGATACATATGAATACCATGCAACGACACAAACCTTACAGTTGGAACCAAATACAGAATATATGCTTACAGGTTATATTAAAGGAGAAAATATTGTTGGCAAAATGGATGGCAATAGGGAAGTTGGTGATGGAGCAACCATAGATTTTGATGAAAATACGGCATATATGGTGGAACATATAAATAACTGGAAAACAGGTACTTTTGATTGGACAAAAGTTACCGTATATTTTATATCACCATCCAAGGGAGATGTAAAAATAAGATGCCGGTTAGGACATTATTGGGGAAATGCCAAAGGAACTGCGTATTTTGACAATATAAAAATTGAGAAAAAAGCATTTCCCAATGACTCTTCTGTAAACAGAGTAAAGGTGAAAAATAAAAATGTAGGAGGGTATATTACAAAAGATATTGTAAATAAAATTGGGATGGATAAGTATCAATCATGGTTGAATGAAATGCAGGAAGCATATGAGGCATATATGGATTTAACCGGCAGTTGTCCTTATAATGGAGATGTGCTGAATATAATTAACACTGATGAACCTATGATACAGCAGTATGTAGCAATAGGCAATTTTAATCCTCTTTTACATAATAGAGATATAATGAATAGTTTTACAGATTATGCAAATCATGGGTATATAAGTTTTGCTGATTTGCATGAAATGGGACATGCCTTTGACAATGTAAAGGAAAATAATACAGAAACATATGGTTGGGATTTTGATGATGAATTCTGGGCAAATACAAAGATGCTTTATGTTTTTGACGCTACTAATATTAGTACCTTCATGGGCGATAAGGAAAGAAAGAATAGTGCAGAAATGATGGAATATTATAAAACTGTGGGAGGTGGTTATGATGATACCATTGCAAAAGGTAAATTTGCAATCGATGGAAATGGTGATGCACTGACTTATGTATTTATTAAAATAATTCAGAAAATTGGCTGGGAGCCATTTAAGACCACTTTCCGACAGTATGTAAATAAAGAAATTTCCACTCCGGATACAAATTTTGCAAAACTTGATAAGTATTTGTACATATTACAGCAAAATTACAATCCTGAAGGTAATGAAGTAATGGATTGTATTGGAAACACCGATTATGAGATCATCAGGAATGGAATGAAAAATTCTACAGATGATAAAATGGATAAAACTAAGCAGCAATATATGGCAGATATCAAAGAAAAAATTAACGCAGGTAATTATCAGGAAAATATTATTACAATTATGAAGCAAGCCAGCCGTGATATTGAACATGCAGGCTCTGAGACGGAAGCAAAGCAATATTATAATAGTTTAAATACTACCTTAAGCAAGATAAAGTCAGTAACCTTCAAAAATTTTGATGGTACGGTATTAAAAAAAGAACAAGTTATAGAGGGAGAAGCGGCAACACCGCCGACTGCCACTAAGCGAGGTTATACTTTCATAGGCTGGGATAAGTCGTATACAAATATTAGGACGGACATGGTATTAACAGCTCAATTTAGGGCAACAGAAAACAAAGTAGTTATCTATTATAAGGGATTTGAGAATGCATATATTCATTATCAAATAGGCAGTGGTGCATGGACGGTGGTTCCCGGCATGAAAATGGAACCCTGCACAGATTTAGCAGGATTTAATTATAAGGCAGAAGTTTCTCTGGGAACGGCAGATAAATTAACTTGTTGTTTTAATAATGGAAATGGTACTTGGGACAATAATTCAACCAGTAATTACACATTTAAGGCAGGATATTATACATTTACAGCTTCAGCTTCATCGGAAAACCGTATCAAAGAAATTGAAGCTCCTGTATTGTCAACAAAGATAACAAGTTTAACAACAAATTATCCCAATGGACTTACCATCAGCAGTGATGTAACTATAACAGCAGAAGTATCAAATGCGAAACCAGGGACAACATACTCCTACTATGCAATCATAAATGGTTCTGCTGCTGCAATAGCGAAAGATACAACCAACTTATCTGTAAACTGGCATCCGAATGCAGTGGGTACATATACCTTAAAGGCAGAAGCAAAATACAATGGACAGATTGTGGCTGATAAGACCACTTCCATTGTGGTAAATGAAAGAATGTCATTAAGTTCTCCCACAGGAAACACAACCATTTACAAAGGAAAGGAAGCAACATTTAATTTAAGTGCAACAGGAGGAACCGGAAAAATTACTTATACATATGCTTACACAAAATCATGGAGTCAGACAAAGATTATCTTGCAAAGCAGTACAAATCCCACGTTAAAGTGGACACCATCGGAAAGTGGTTATTATCAATTATGGTACGAGGCATCCGATGAAGGTGGATATCATGCACCAGGTGGATATATTACAGTGAATGTGGAAGAAGCAGCAGAAAACAAGGTGGTAATCTATTATAAGGGATTTGAGAATGCGTATATTCATTATCAAATAGGCAGCGGTGCATGGACGGTGGTTCCCGGCATGAAAATGGAACCCAGCACAGATCTGGAAGGATTTGATTATAAAGCAGAAGTTTGTCTGGGAACGGAAGATAAATTAACTTGTTGTTTCAATGATGGAAATGGTACTTGGGATAATAATTCAACCAGAAATTATACATTTATGGCAGGGTATTATACCTGTAAAAATGGTGTAATTACTCAAATTGAAAAACCAGAAAAGAAATTAACAGTTACATCTTTGGTGAGCAAGTATCCAAAAGGTATTACTGGTCTGAGGTCAACAGAATTAACTGCAACTGTAGCAAATGCACAGGGAAGTGTTAAATATACGTTTACAGATACAGATGCTAATGGTACAGTGAAAACAATTGTATCAAAAACAACCAATTCGAAAATTTACTGGCTCCCCAGTAGTTATGGAGAACATGTGATTACGGTTATTGCTGAAGATAGTATCAGTACAGCCACAAAGACCATGAACATTACTGTAAATGAAAATATTACGGTTACATTTGCAGGGGAACAAACTGTTTATGTGGGGGATTCGGCAAAGTTTTCCATGAGTGCAACAGGTGGAACTGGTGTGATCACTTATAATTTTTATTATACACAGTGGCCAGACAATACAAAAATTCAGTTGCAGAGCAGTACAAACAATACACTCATATGGTATCCAGAGAATACAGGAACTTACCAGTTGTATTATAAGGTATCAGATGAAGGAGGAGAGAGCAAGGAAGTTGGTTATAAGGAGGTAAAAGTTCAGGAGAGACCATACGAAGAAAATAAAGTAGTTATTTATTATAGCGGATTTAATAATCCAAAGATGCATTATCAAATAGGAGATGGTCCTTGGACGGCAGACTTTGGTGTATTTATGCAGCAGAGCGATGATGTGGATGGATTTAAATATATGTTGGAAATTCATTTGGGCACAGCAGATGAACTGACGGCATGTTTTAATGATGGAAATGGTACATGGGATAATAATGGCGGTAATAATTATAAGTTTAAGGCAGGGTATTATACTTTGAAAAATGGTATAATTACGAAGCTCAAGTAAATATAAGGTATGGAAAAGGCTTATTGTCATGACTGACGGATAGGTCTTTTCGTTATTTATGGCAGCATGTTTTTGTCCAGGGCAAGCAGCTTTGTTGTGATTATCAAGTGCTTCCTTTTCAGCTTGAATAATGAAAGGGAATCTAATCCAGCTAAAATGGCTTATGTTCATATTTTTATTACCAGTTTAATATCATAAACTCCTGCACTTACATAGAATTAAGGTTATAAGCGGCTTTTTCTTGTTATTCTGTGCTCCAATACTTACAGCATCCCCTACATATCCAAAAGGATTACGATTTTCAGTTGCAGAAAAACTTCTACACATTTAAATACATATCAACAAATTTACTATAATCACAACGCATATCTTCTGTTTCTCCAAATTTAACAGACATATATGCATTTTCTATTTTCTTTAAAAATTTGATGTGTACATTTGTTTTGTAGTTTGTTAAATCTATGATAATGTCATCTAATAACGTTTTTCCTATAGTATTTTTCCTTCTATCTACTGCATCAATCATCTCTTTCCTGTTTTCATAAAACATAATATCCCATATTGTTGCCTGCAAATATTCATCTCCTCTATCAAATTCAATAATTTGTTTTCCTTTTTCCAATGCCTTATTTGGATTTCTACTTTCAAGAATGTTGAATGCTTCTGCAACTTCCTCGAAATCCAGCATATCTTCAATAAGTTTAACTAATTCGTCACTATTTAATTCATATAAATATTCGTATCTTTCCATATTTTTCCTTCTATTTCACTGGTTTTAATATTACAGTTGCCCAATATAGTTTACCTGTTTTTATTCTTTCTAAACTTAATACTATGGGGTTGACTTAAAGTTTTCGTCTTAAGGCGAGGTTTTTCCCCTTATACAGACAATAATTTTGTATATATTACCATTCTCCATTAATATCATCTTTTACTTCTTTTATAAAAGAAAGTAAATCTTCCCATGCTGGTTCCTCAATTTCCATTCCTGATTCATGCTCCCAATAAGTAAAATAATATCCATCTTTGCTTTTATGCTTTGAACATAACCAAAAGTTGTAATAATTGTCTTGTCCAAATACAAACCAATTCGGATTAAATGGTTGACGCTCAGATTTTTTTATTGCAAGCTCTACATCATAAATTCTTCCAAAAGGCAACTCTACATTTCTTATTTTTTCATAAAATTCTCTCATAACCAAAGGTATTTCACCCGTCATTTCTGAACTTCCTTTGGTTATTTCTGCTCCGATACTTTCTAAATATTTTATTAATTCTTCCATTAAAACGCCTCCTTAAGACAACTAGAGGATAGCTGAAACCTATGTACTCTAGTGAGATATCAATATATGAAAATAGTCGTCTACCTGACCAAAGCAGGGCAACGATTTTTTATTTTGTATGTTCAGAATTGCCTACGGCAATGGTTCTTTGCCTGTTATAGCCACTTTAAAAGGAAATAATGTGGGTATTGTTCCAAAAAATGAATCCAACGAGGGGATACTGTGCACACAAATTCATACCATGGTGTATAAGGCAGTCGCTATTCCACTGGAAATCACTGTAAATTTGAAACAACTAAAGTATAGCACAAAGATGTAAACAAAGCTACTAGACCTTTGGATATAAACCGTCCTGATAGCTGTGCCTTTCCGTTTCTAATGCCCGGAGAGGAATTGAAATTGTTTCCCAAGCCGAAAAAATTTTTGGCAAATAATGGGAATTGGTAAGATGTTAAAAACATTATAATACATAATTCCTATAATCTTGTAAAAATCAAGGGAAAATCTTATAATAATTAGTAAAATGGAAATATCAGTGTGATGTGCTGTTGACACATCACACTATACCAAAACACAGTGGGAGCAGGAAAAAATTGGAGGCACAAATCATGGAACCACAACAAGAAATGTTCACAGCCACAAAAGAAGTAGTCTCTTCCGATCGGCTTCTCTATACTCCTTCGCCTTTTGCGAAAACTAATTTGATGCATTTGCAGGAAATTGGAAAGCTGAAGGCACAAATACCACATAAAAGCATGCGCAGTCATTTAACTTCGTACTTGTGTTTTCTGGTGTTGGAGGGCAGCGGACAGCTTTCCTATCATGACAGAAACTATGAATTAAAGCAGGGAGATTGTGTGTTTATTGACTGTCAGCAGAAATATTGTCATAGTACATCTGAAAATCTCTGGACTCTTCAGTGGGTGCATTTCTTTGGACCATCATTGACTGCAATATATGACAAATATGTGGAAAGAGGTGGACAACCGGTATTTCATCCTCATAAATTTAAAGAAATGGCAGATATTATTACAGAGATTTATGCTCTTGCTCATTCGGCAGACCATATTAAGGATATGAGAATTAATGAGAAATTAGCCAGTCTTATCACTGTGCTGATGGAAGAATCTTGGCATCCGGAGAACTTTGGGACAGAAAAGAAAAGGCTGGAATTAAAGGAAATTCGGGAATATCTGGATAATCACTATACGGAAAAGGTGTCTTTGGATGAACTTGCGGAGTTGTTTTTTATCAACAAATATCATATGGTGAGAAGTTTCAAAAAAACCTTTGGAAGTACCATTAATAATTACATTCTTGTAAAACGAATCACCCATGCAAAACAGATGCTGCGTTTCAGTGATAAAAGTTTGGAGGAGATTGGCAGTGAGGCAGGGTTTACCGATGCACAGTATTTTTGCCGCATGTTTAAAAGGGTGGAAGGGATTACACCGGGAGAGTATCGAAAGCGTTGGTGATGAAAAGTCAATATTGTCCAATTTAAAGTCAAGATTCTTTATCAAATATATACCTTTTTTATGTTAAACTGCACGAGTAAGATTGTAAAGCTAAATGAAGCAATTATCATGGATTTTTTTATTTTTGAATCATTTTCTCAAAGTCTGTGCAGTAAATGCACAGACCTGTTGAACAGTTACGATTTTTCATACAACTGTGTAGTTACAAAACAGTTATCATAATGATAAGAAAAGGAGTTTATGTATATGAGCAAAAAAGCGTTAATTACAGGAGTTACCGGTCAGGATGGCTCTTATCTGGCAGAGTTTTTACTAGAGAAGGGATATGAAGTGCATGGAACTATTCGGCGTTCCAGTGTGGATTACAGAGAGAGAATTGCCCATTTAGAGGGGGCAGAGAACTTTCATCTTCATTATGCAGATCTGGGAGATTCTATGAGTTTGATGGCGGTGATTGGACAAGTGCGCCCCGATGAAATTTATAATTTGGCAGCACAGAGCCATGTACAAGTGTCCTTTGATGTTCCGGAATATACAGCGGATGTGGTGGCTACCGGAGTGCTGCGTGTGCTGGAGGCAGTACGTCTTTGCGGATTGGCAGATTCCTGCCGCATTTATCAGGCATCTACATCTGAACTATATGGAAAGGTGGAGGAAGTTCCGCAGAAAGAGACTACTCCATTTCATCCATACAGTCCATATGCAGTGGCAAAGCAGTATGGCTATTGGATTGTAAAGGAATACAGAGAGGCTTATCATATGTTCTGCTGTTCGGGGATTTTGTTTAACCATGAATCCGAGCGAAGAGGAGAAACTTTTGTAACCAGAAAAATTACATTGGCAGCCGCCCGCATTAAGCAGGGAAAGCAGGATAAGCTTTATCTGGGCAATCTGTCCAGCCTTCGTGATTGGGGATATGCAAAGGACTATGTGGAATGTATGTGGCTGATTTTACAGAATGAAAAGCCGGAAGACTTTGTGATTGCCACTGGAGAGCAGCATTCCGTTCGGGAGTTCTGTGAACTTGCCTTCCGCTATGCGGGAATTGAGCTGGAATGGCAGGGCAGGGATATGGATGAAAAGGGAATTGATAAAGCCACCGGTAAGGTGCTGGTAGAGGTCAGCCCTGACTTCTACCGTCCTACGGACGTGGTAAATCTTTGGGGTGATCCCACCAAAGCAAAGACAGAGTTGGGATGGAATCCCACCAAAACCAGTTTTGAAGAACTGGTAAAAATCATGGTGGAACACGATATGAAAAAAGTGGCAGTGGAACGTGCAGAGGAAAATATTTCCTGTAACTTGGAGGAATATTTGGAGAAAGGGTTTGTGAAGTAATTATGATGGAGAAAAATGCAAAGATATACGTGGCAGGTCACAGAGGGATGGTAGGCTCTGCCATTGTAAGGGAATTAGAGCGGCAGGGATATGAAAATATCATTACCAGAACCCATCAGGAGTTGGACTTGACCAGACAGGAAGCAGTGGAAGCATTCTTTGCAGAGGAAAAACCAGAGTATGTATTTTTGGCTGCTGCCAAGGTGGGCGGCATTGTGGCAAATCAAAGTGCATTGGCAGACTTTATGTATGACAATATGATTTTAGAGATGAATGTGATTCATTCCGCATGGAAAAATAATTGTAAGAAACTGGAATTTTTAGGGTCTTCCTGTATTTACCCAAGAATGGCACCACAACCAATGCAGGAAAGCTGCCTTTTGACCTCAGAATTGGAGAAGACCAATGAGGCATACGCACTGGCAAAAATATCTGGGTTAAAATACTGTGAATTTTTAAACAAGCAGTATGGTACCGATTATATATCTGTGATGCCAACCAATCTATATGGACCAAATGACAATTACCATCCCACCCACAGTCATGTGCTGCCGGCATTGATCCGCCGTTTCCATGAGGCAAAGGAGCAGGGCTTATCTTATGTGACTTGCTGGGGGGACGGCAG
This sequence comes from uncultured Lachnospiraceae bacterium, assembly GCA_947174015.1. Classification (GTDB taxonomy): domain Bacteria; phylum Bacillota; class Clostridia; order Lachnospirales; family Lachnospiraceae; genus RUG11237. The sequence continues at coordinate 18,141 of CAMWHJ010000007.1, forward strand.
TCCACTGCGTGAATTTTTATATGTGGATGATTTGGCTAATTTGTGTGTATTTTTGATGAATAATTACAGTGGGGACGAGACGGTGAATGCAGGCACAGGGAAAGAACTTTCCATTAAAGAGCTGACGGAACTGGTTGCCAAGGTCATAGGCTATACCGGAGAAATCCGCTGGGATACCACAAAGCCCAACGGAACTCCAAGAAAGCTGTTGGATGTGAGCAAGGCTGAGAAGTTGGGCTGGAAGTATCGGACAGAATTAGAGGAGGGAATTCGATTATCTTATGAGGATTTCCTGAATAATCCTATGCGAGCAGAGAGATAAATATCAGGTATTTATGCTCCATCTGGAATTGCAAAACACTGAAAAAGAAAGGAAAGCATACAAACTTATGAACATAGTTTTATTATCCGGAGGTTCCGGCAAGCGTTTGTGGCCCTTGTCCAACGATATTCGTTCGAAGCAGTTCATTAAAATATTTAAAGGAAAGGACGGAACCTATGAATCTATGGTACAGAGAATGTACCACCAGATCAAGAAAATAGATGCAGATGCAACCGTGACCATTGCCACATCAAAGTCACAGATATCAGCCATTCATAACCAGTTGGGGGAGAATGTGGGAATCAGCATAGAGCCATGCAGGAGAGATACTTTTCCAGCCATTGCCTTAGCTACGACATATCTGCATGATGTGCAGGGAGTGTCAGAAGAAGAACCGGTGGTGGTTTGTCCGGTGGATCCTTATGTGGAGGATGATTACTTTCAGGCATTGAAAGCCTTGGGAGAACAGGCAGAGAAAGGAGAGGCCAATTTAGTTCTTATGGGCATTGAACCAACTTATCCCAGTGAAAAGTATGGTTATATCATACCTGATGGCAAGGAAGATATAGCTATGGTGAAAACCTTTCAGGAAAAGCCAGATGTGGAAACAGCAAAGAAATATATTGCTCAGGGTGCATTGTGGAACGGAGGAGTCTTTGCCTACAAATTAAAATACGTTTTGGAAAAGGCTCATGAGTTAATTGATTTTACCGATTATGATGACTTATTTTCCAAATATGATACGGTGATAAAGGATAGTTTCGATTATGCAGTGGTGGAGAGAGAGCAGAAAATACAGGTGATGCGTTTTGGGGGACAATGGAAGGACCTGGGAACTTGGAATACGCTGACTGAGGCTATGGTAGATACGGTCATAGGAAAAGCGGAGTTAAATGAAACCTGTGACAATGTACATGTAATTAACGAATTGAATGTTCCGGTGCTTTGTATGGGGCTTAAGGATGTGGTGGTGTCTGCCAGTCCGGAGGGAATTTTGGTTTCAGATAAGGAACAGTCCAGCTATATTAAGCCCTTTGTGGACAAACTGGACGGTCAAATCATGTTTGCGGAAAAATCATGGGGAAGCTTTTGCGTACTTGATGTGGAAAAGAGCAGCATGACGATCAAAGTTACCTTAAATCCGGGAAATAAGATGAATTATCACAGTCATGAAAGACGAGATGAGATCTGGAATATTATTTCTGGAGAGGGCATTGTGATCGTGGACGGCATGGAGCAACTGGTAAAACCGGGAGATGTGATCACCATGGAGGCGGGATGCAGACATACCATTATTGCCAAGACGGAGCTTAAGTTGATAGAAGTGCAGATAGGTCAGGAGATCAGTGTATATGACAAGAAGAAATACCAATTATAACAAACCATTTCTTCTAAGACCGGCAGCCAAGGATTATCTCTGGGGCGGAAATCGGCTCAATGATGATTTCTCAAAGGAGATTGATTTACAGCCTTTGGCGGAAACGTGGGAATGTTCCACACACCCGGACGGAATCAGTACCGTTGCCTCCGGTGAGATGGAGGGAATGTTGCTGACGGAAGTGTTACAGCAGCACCCGGAATATCTGGGTACCCACCCAAAAACAGAAAGTGAATTGCCAATCTTAATCAAGTTTATTGATGCCAAAAAGGATTTATCGGTACAGGTACATCCAAGCGATGATTATGCCAGGGAGTTTGAGCATGGTTCTCTGGGAAAAACCGAGATGTGGTATGTACTGGATGCGGCTAAGGATGCCAAGCTGGTATACGGCTTTAATCGTGATGTGGAGTCTGGTGTGATACGAAAAAGCATTCAAGAAGGTACCGTGGAAAAGTATCTTCAAAAAATAAAAGTAAAGAAAAATGATGTATTTTACATTGAGGCAGGTACGGTACATGCCATTGGTGCAGGCATACTGGTGGCAGAGATACAGGAGAATTCCAATCTTACTTACCGCATGTATGATTATGACAGAGTAGACAAGAATGGAAAAAAGCGTGAACTTCATGTGGATAAGGCTCTTAAGGTGGCAAATTTAAAAGGAAGTGCCAGTCCAAGACAGCCAATGAGAGTATTGAAATTTCATCGGGGATATGCCACGGAGCTGTTGTGCAGATGTGAGTATTTTCAAGTGGAGAGAATGCTTTTAAATACAGAAAATTATAGAAAGATGGCTGATTTTTCTACAGGTGATAATTCCTTTCAGATACTTCTCTGCACAGAAGGCTGTGGAGTGATATATTGGAAAGAGAATGGTATGATTCCTTTTTGCAAAGGTGATTGTATTTTTGTTCCGGCAAACTCAGAAAAATTGAAGCTTCATGGCAAGGCGCAGCTTTTGAAGGTGGAATGTTAGACATAGCAGAATCTGTTTTGGTGAGATTCTCTATATACAAATAAAGAAACTTTGTATATAATAGTAAGATAGCAGGCGGGAAATGTGAGCAAGTACTGCTTTCTATGGAAAACAAAATATAGTATGAGAAAGTGTTCTTGGAGATATATGGGAAAAATGCTATTCTGAGAACCATTTAAAATCTAAGCTAAGAGAGGGCTAAAGGATGGGAAAGTATTTTGGAACAGACGGCTTTCGCGGAGAAGCCAACAGGCAGTTGACGGCAGACCATGCATTTAAGATTGGAAGATATTTGGGCTGGTATTACAATCAGAATCACAAGGGGAGAATTGTCATTGGCAAGGACACCAGACGAAGCAGCTATATGTTTGAGTATGCACTGGTAGCCGGTATTACAGCATCGGGCTCAGATGTATATCTACTGCATGTAACTACTACACCAAGTGTGGCATATGTGGTTCGCACCGAGAATTTTGACTGTGGTATTATGGTCAGTGCCAGTCACAATCCCTATCAGGACAATGGCATAAAAGTCATGGATGGTAACGGTCACAAGATTTCAGCAGAGGTAGAGTCGGCCATGGAGAAATATATTGATGGTGAGATAGATGAGCTGCCCTTTGCACTGGGAGAAAAGCTGGGTGTGGCAAAGGATTATGCCATTGGAAGAAACCGTTATGTGGGTTATTTGATTTCTCTGGCAACTCGTTCTTATGATGGCATGCGCGTGGGGTTAGACTGCTCCAACGGAAGTGCTCATATGATTGCGAAGAGTGTGTTTGATGCACTGGGAGCAAAAACCTATGTGGTGGGAAATACTCCGGACGGAACCAATATCAATATGGGTTGTGGTTCTACACATATTGAGAATTTGAAGGCTTTGGTGAAGGAAAAAAATCTTGATGTGGGATTTGCCTTTGATGGTGATGCGGATCGCTGTATTGCAGTGGATGAACACGGAAATGAGGTACATGGAGATTTCGTGCTTTATGTGTGTGGCAAATATTTAAAGGAGTGTGGAAAGCTCCAAGGAAATACGGTGGTTGCCACGGTTATGTCCAATCTTGGTCTTTTTAAAGCATTGGAAAGAGAGGGGATAGATTACTGTAAGACGTCTGTGGGTGATAAATATGTGAATGAAGCCATGGTTGCCAATGGTTATGTGCTGGGTGGAGAACAGTCTGGTCATATTATCTTTAGTAAACATGCCACCACAGGAGACGGTATTCTTACTGCCATCATGCTGATGGAAGTTATCCTTGAGAAGAAACAATCTTTGGGAACTCTTTGCAAAGGACTTACCATGTTTCCCCAGTTGTTGAAGAATGTACATGTAGAGGATAAAAAAGCAATTATGGAAAATCCCCGGATACAGGAATTGGAGAAAGAAATTTCAGAAGAGCTTGGGAATGATGGAAGAATTCTTCTGAGAGAGTCTGGTACAGAGCCGGTGATCCGTGTAATGGTGGAAGCATCTGGGGATGAGTTGTGTGAAAAGCATGTAGGAAAAATGGTAGATTTGATTGAAAGTCTCCTTTAGAAAAAAAGCCTGCGGGTAGGAAACCGGCAGGCTTTTTGCACTATAAGTAAATTGTAACTATTCAGTACCTTCATAGTTACGAGCAAAGAACCATGCAAAATTGCCTACGGCAATGGTTCTTTGCCTGTTATATCCACTTTTTCTTACGGTCTGTGCAGTAAATGCACAGACCTACTGAATAGTTACAGTAAATTTTCCATCAAAATTATACACTATGCTTTCCATGTTTTATTAGGACATTGAAACAGGAAAGGCTGTGCAGTTTAACGCACAGCCAGTATGGTTTGAATTTCATCGGTCTGCATATCAACAATATCTTGGGCAAGTTCTTGAACTTCGCTGTTATTTGTAACGTTATAGACCGCATTTGCCATATCAATTGCCATTTGGTGATGCTTTACCATACCTTGAGCAAAGGCTTCTTCTACGGTCATATCAGTGGAAGTGCCGTGTTTGATATGCTGATGAAGGCTCAAGGTGTTGTTGTAAGAATCCATATAGATTTCATAGGCTTCCGGATCTGTGGGATTTTTCTGAAGCTTATCTGCCAGTCTGCTCATTTCCTCAATTTCTTCCTCTTGCTCTTCGATAATTTCCCGAACTAACTTTTTAAATTTACGGCTGCTGCCATGATTCAGATAGCTGTGAGACAACTCAACAGCCGCTTGATGGTGTGCCACCATTCCCAGCAGAAAATCCAGCTCTGCATTGCCGGAGGGGGTGATGGTCATGTTTTCCAGCATAGCATCCATAATATTATCCTGCTCTATCAGATAGGAGGATAGGTGGGCTGCTTCACTGGCAGGATTGCGCAGACAGTTATTATAAAATATAGTTCCGGCAATAATAAAGATTAGCAAAACTGCAAGAGTACCAAGTACCATCCAAGATTTTTTAATTTTACTCATAGGAACTCCTTTCATTGTACATTGCATATAGTTTGTGAAAAATGAAAGAAAATATACAAGGTACATTGCAGTTTTGTGACAGAAACCAAATCTCTTGCTACATCCTTGCGAAATAATTCTCGTGGGAGCCATACCGATGGTAATCTGCATGGATATTGGCATGTAACTGAGTTATGGTAGAAGATACAGGAAAGGAAAATGTTTATGAAATATAGAAAAATTGTACAGGGAAGTTTCCTGACACGCCCAAATAGATTTATCGCCCATGTGAGTGTTGATGGAAATATAGAGGTATGTCATGTAAAACATACAGGAAGATGCCGGGAACTTTTGCTGCCGGAAAGTACCGTGTATTTGGAAGAAAGTGATAACCCTGCCAGAAAGACCAAATATGATTTGGTAGCGGTGAAAAAAGGGGAAATTTTAGTAAATATGGATTCCGGTGCACCCAATAAGGTGGTGGGCGAGTGGTTAAAATCCGGCCACTGTCCCTTGTTTGCCGCAGATGAAGAGCGAAAGATTAAGCCAGAATACAAGTATGGTAATTCCAGAATTGATTTTTATGGAGAAGCCGGAACTCGGAAAATCTTAATGGAGGTAAAGGGGGTCACTTTAGAGGAAAATGGAGTGGCACGATTTCCTGATGCACCTTCAGAGCGTGCGGTAAAACATGTAAAGGAACTGGAAAAGGCAGTGTCTGAAGGATATGAGTGTTATGTGATGTTTGTGGTGCAAATGAAGGGGGTGAGCTGTTTTACACCCAATAAAGATACACAGCCGGAATTTTGCCAAGTTCTGCGGCAGGCTGAAAAAGCAGGGGTAAAGGTGCTCGCCTATGACTGTCAGGTAAGGGAGGATGAACTTTTGCTTTCCGAACCAGTGGAAGTGTGTTTATAAATTAGAGCCTGTTGACCAAAGAGTAACAGCCTATTGCAATAAAATAAGTTAAGGTGTGTATAAGAAAGAGGTAAGATATGGACTCAGGACAAAGTCAATTTAGAACAGAAGATGAAGACAGGGGAAAAAATTTCTTCTTTGTGACCATTTTGTTGTGTGTGATAAATATACTGTTGTATGTATATACTTTTGTAAATCCCATGGATTATTATTTGACAGGGGGAATGAATTATGATTTGGTGGTGGAGCAGGGAGAATATTTTAGATTTTTAACCTGCATGTTTTTGCATGGGGATGTGGAGCACATTGCTATGAATATGCTGGGTTTGGTGACGGCTGGTGTACTGGTGGAATCATACTTGGGTGCCCTGCGTACAGCGATTATCTATTTCGCATCCGGAGCCGGCGGCAGCATATTGTCCTTGCTTTTTCATCAAGGGGAACGTCAAATTATTTCCATTGGTGCATCCGGGGCAGTGTTTGGTCTATTGGTGTCTTCCGCCATAATTCAGAATAAAAAGCAAGGAAAGTCTTTGGGTCGTGCTATTGGTTTTGTGTTAATCTATGCACTGGTCACATATTCGGAGGGAATAGATTTAACAGGGCATTTGGGAGGTGCAATAGGAGGTGCGATTGCGGCTGGTCTTTTCAGTATCGGATTTACAGAGGATTATAGGGAAGGAAATTTATGTAAAGTGTTGGGAATTTTGATCACATTGTTGCTATCCTTAGGGGCAGCATATTTTATTATAGGTCTATGATTGCCGATTCAATGATTGGAAATTTGTAACTATTCAGTACCTTCATAGTTACCGGCAAAGAACCATGCAAAATTGCCTACGGCAATGGTTCTTTGCCGGTTATATCCACTTTTTCTTACGGTCTGTGCAGTAAATGCACAGACCTACTGAACAGTTACGGAAATTTCATAATTTGAACACAAATTATCCATAATTTGAACACAGCCACACTTCATAATGGTAGAAAAAAATGGAAAGGTGATTTTGCTTGTAACTGTGAAGGGACAAAACAGTTATAAGTTTTTTATAATGAAAAAGGAGGCGTTGTATTGAAATTAGGAAAAAGAACAACAGATCAGCAATTAGAAGAACAGGGGATAAAGTCCAAAAATATTCCATGGATTGGAAGATTCTTTAAGAAGCATAAGGGAATTACGGTATTTTTAGTTTTGATTATTATCGGTGCAGTTGTGACGGTAACGTTTTCAAGAAATAACTCAAAAAAGTCACACACAGCAATCGGCAATGCATACACCACAATGACCTTGGAAAAAAGAGATATTGCTACCTCCATCAGTGTTACTGGCACCATTGCCAGTGCAGATAGCAGAACCATCACATCTACTTTAAATAATATAAAGGTGGAAGATTTAAATGTTCAAGTGGGGGATGTGGTTGCCATCGGAGATACCTTGGTGGTATTTGACAATTCTGATTTAAATGAGGATTTAACAGATGCAAAGAGCAGTCTCGCTGTCAGTCAGGCACAGACAGCCAACAGCTTGAAGGCGGCAGAACGCTCTTATAATGAGGCAAATGAATCGGCAACGGTTCAGGCAGCAAGAGCATTAGAAAATGTGACCAATGCTTACAATAGCTACACAAAGGCAGTGGCAACGGAAGCAAGTTCCAAAACAGCCTATCAGGAGGCGGTGGCAGCAGAGGAAACAGCACAAAAAACATATGAAAATCAAAAGGAAAAGATAGAAAAACTGGAAAAAGAAATTTTGCAGCTTCAGCAGGACTTGGCAGCGGCAGAGGAAGAGGAACAATCCTCCATTCAGGGAAAAATCACCAAAAAACAACAGTCCTTGGAAAGTGCCCAAAAGGAATATGAAACAGCAGGCAGTATCTATAAAGAGGCACAGCAGTCCACTGCCACAGCAAAACAGACCTATGAGCAGGCAGCTACTTCCTTAGAGCAGGCAAATTCCTCTTACACAAAGGCGGTGCAGGATAAGGAAGATACCGACAGAAATAATAAAAATACCTTGGCAAATCAGGAATCTACATTGGAAAATACCAAGCTGCAATCTACGAACAGCTCAAAAAATGAAGAACAGCAGGTGGAAAATATACAGGAACAGATTGACAGTTGTACCATTACAGCACCTATTTCCGGTGTGATAACTTCCCTCTCCGTAGAGGCAGAAGAAACCTTTGCGGGTGGTGAGGTACTTACCATTCAGAATAACAATAGCTTTGTGGTGGAGGCAAGTGTGGATGAATATGATATTCCTGACATTGCAAAGGGCATGAGTGTTGTGATAAAAACGGATGCCACTGGTGATGAGGAATTAGAGGGGGAAGTGATCTTTGTGGCACCCACAGCAAGTTCTTCCAACAGCAGCAATTCTGCCATGGCAGGAGCTTCTTCCTCCGGCAGTGCCAGCTATGAAGTAAAAATTCAAATTAAGACTGGCAGTGATCGTCTGCGCATTGGTATGAGCGCCAAGGCAAGTATTTTAACAGACAGCAGAGAGGATGTGTTTGCGGTGCCCTATGATGCCATTGAGACCAATGAAAAGGGAGAATCTGTGATTTATGTGTTAGATACGGAAATGTCAGAAAGCGGTCATGGTGAGATGACACAGATGTCAAATGGAAATAAAGGGGATACCACAAAAAGCTCTGGTGCAGTCACACAAAACAAACGAGCCATAGTGGTAGAAGTGGGGTTGGAAAGTGACTATTATACAGAAATCAGTAGTGACCAGCTGACAGAAGGTATGCTTGTGATTACCGGAAGTTCTGGTAAATCAGCGGGGATTGATTCCGGCGATGACATGAACATGATGTTTAATGGAATGGGCTCCGGAATGCCCGGCGGAGGAGGAAACCGAGGCGGCATGGGCAACAGACCGTAGCTGGGAGGTGTAAAATGTCAGAAGTAATCATAGATTTAAAACATATTATTAAGCGGTTTTATCAGGGGCAGTTAAATGAGCTGGAGATACTTCATGGAATTAATCTGACGGTAAAAAAAGGTGAATTTGTTTCCATTGTAGGAGCCTCTGGATCCGGCAAAACTACACTGATGAATATTATTGGGATTTTGGACAGAGCCAGTGAAGGAAGTTATTATCTGGAAGGACTTGATGTAAGTCAGGCAAAGGATAAGGAGTTGTCCAATATTAGAAATGAAAAGATTGGATTTGTGTTTCAGACATACAATTTGATCGCCAGAACCAGTGCATTGAAAAATGTGGAGCTGCCTATGCTTTATGCTAAAATTCCAAGAAAGCAGCGAAACCAGAGGGCAAGGGAACTGTTGGAGCTGGTGGAAATGGGAGAGCGTATGGGGCATAAACCGGATGAATTATCTGGTGGCCAGAAACAGAGAGTTGCCATTGCCAGAGCCATGGCAAATGATCCTGCCATAATTTTGGCAGACGAACCTACCGGAGCCTTAGATTCAAAAACAGGACGCAAAATCATGGATTTATTCCATAAGCTGAATAAGGAACAGGGGAAAACCATTATATTGATTACCCATTCCCCGGAATTAGCCTCAGAGACAGGGAGAATTATCACCCTCAAGGATGGCAGTATTATAGGAGAGGAGGCAGGGAAAGCATGCTGATATTGGAGAATCTATGGCTTGCACTTACCAGTCTGGTGGCAAACAAAATGCGTGCCCTGCTGACTATGTTGGGAATTATTATCGGAATTGGTTCGGTGATTGCTATTATGACAGTGGGTGATTCCATTACCACTTCTGTTACCACCTCCATGCAGTCTATGGGTGCCAATAATATTACGGTGGGGTTGCAGAAGAAAAGTACAGAGGATGAAGTTACTGAGTCTGGTATGAGGTTTGAGGGTGGTTCCAGAGACCGAAGTCTGTCAGAGGAAGATTATATTACGGATGAGATGTTGGAGGAGTTAGAGAGGACTTACCCACAGGAGATGGATAGTATCTCTTTAAGCGAATCGGTGGGCAGCGGTACAGCGGAGGATGGGAAATTGTATGCCAATATCAGCATTACTGGTGTTAATACTGGGTATTTAGAAGCAAATGAACTGGATATGCTGGCAGGAAGAAGTCTTACAGAGGTAGATCAGGAAAAGGCAAAAAAGGTTGCAGTGGTATCGGATAAGCTGGTAAATAATCTATTTCAAGGAGATAATCAGGCAGCCTTGGGAGAGGTCATAGAAGTAACCTTAAATAACAACTTTTATACTTATTATATTGTAGGGGTATATGAATATACCGCCAGTGCCTTTGGTTTTTCTTCTGATTCGGAGGAGGATATTTCAACAGATGTGTACATTCCGTTAAAGACGGCACAGACCCAGAATCATAATACCTCAGGCTATTCTCAGTTTACAGTGCTTACCAGTGTGAATACGGATTCCAGTGAATTTTTGGATAAAATAGAGAACTTCTTTCAGCAATATTATGCAAGAAATGAAAATTATCAGATTAGTGCGTTTAGTATGGAGTCTATCATTTCCACCATGACAGAGATGCTCTCCACAATTTCCGTTGCCATTGCAATAATTGCAGGAATTTCTTTGTTGGTGGGCGGTATTGGCGTGATGAATATCATGTTAGTGTCCATTACGGAACGGACCAGAGAAATTGGTACCAGAAAGGCATTGGGTGCCACCAATGGCTCCATACGTTTTCAATTTATTATGGAATCAGTAGTGATTTGCCTTTTTGGAGGGTTTATCGGAATTGTACTTGGTCTTGTGCTTGGTGCGGTAGCGGTGAGCATTATGGGATATGAGGCCACCCCAAGTGTGGGAGGAATTATTTTTTCGGTAACCTTTTCCATACTGATTGGAATATTCTTTGGTTACTATCCGGCCAATAAGGCAGCAAAAATGAATCCTATTGAGGCATTGCGGTATGAGTAAAAAATATAGAGGACAGCCGTTCTTGGCTGTCCTCTATGGGGTTAAGGAATGGACTTGGTGAAGTTAAAGAATACATGTCCTTCCATAATATAATATTCCTCTGGTCTGTACACATTGAAAAAGCTAGTGGTTCTGGCATAGGATACTGCCCAGAAGTTTTTCCATGTAAAATTAGAACGCTTAAAGTCAGCAACGCTGTCAGTCTTATGTTCCAAATCATAAAGCAGCACTTTGGCTGCATTCTTACAGTCAGTGGAAACTAGATTGTAATTATTCAAGTAGTTAGTTAAAACACCGGTTCTGGCAGGCTCAAACTGATACTGTTGATAAATGACTTCCTTAATTCCAAGGTTTGAAGTCATACGATTTAAGATCACATAGCCAACACCCAGATGTCCCTCATAAAGAGTAACCGTTTTTCCGTTTAACTTACCTTTTACCGGATAAGCTTTCTGGTTGCCTGCTTCGGAGTAGAGAATGGCAGCCAACAGTTTTTCTGTGCTTACCTGAGGGTCAGTGTAGTATTGTGGATGTACTTTGACACCCTTTACGATAGCATAGGATGCAGTTAGCTGATAAGAACTGTCCTTGTTAAAAGCAGCATACAAGTTGCCGATTTTTTTGATAGTTCCATCCTTCTTTGGGGTGTAGCGTACACCGGTGTTTTCGTCAAAGTAGTAAGTGATATTCTTAATGGTGACAAAGCCTGTCTGCATAACACCCTGGGAGCTGAAATAGTAATATTTTTTGTTAATCTTTTTCAGACCCTTTTGCATAACGCCTTCCTCATTAAAGTAGTATTTCTTCTTGCTTATGGTCTGGAAGCCGGTAGCCATGCGTCCTTTTTTGTCAAAATAGTATTTTTTATTATCAATGGTTTTCCATTTGATTGCCATTACACCGTTTTCTTCAAAGTAATAGACCTTTTTCTTAATGGTTTGAAAACCAGTTTGCATGCGTCCTTTCTTATTGAAATAGTAAGTGGCATCATTGTAGGTCTGAAAACCTGTCTGCATTCTTCCTTTTTTGTCAAAAAGATAGGTATATTTTCCGATTTTTCTAAGTCCTGTTACTCGTTGACCGTTGGATTTAAAGTAGTATGTATAGCCTTTTATCTCTTGAAATCCGGTAAGCATAACACCATTGTTATCAAAATAGTATGTCTTGCCATCGATTTTCTGAAAGCCCTTTTGTTTTTTATTGTTTACATAATAGTAAGTGTCTCCTGCACTGTTAGTGATAAAGCCATTCTTGGTTGTTCTGACGGTATCCGCTGACGGTGTGAGCTCTGTATCAGCCTTGGCAGAAGCTTGCATAGGAATGCACAAAAATACTCCAAGGAGCAAGAGCAGGGATACCAAAAATTTTTTCTGATTCATATTCGACCTCCCTGATATAATTTTGTAATTTCATGTAACCATGTTTAAAGATAACAGACATAATATATCTGCTCACTTACATGATTATGTTGTATCAGCTATAGTGTAACATATTTTTTTATATTATGGCATAGAAAAATGTGGAAAATGTGAAAAAAATGAAATTAATCATAAAATTATGAGATGATTTGGAACGCTTGTTCGAAAACAAAAATAGTATTTTCTGTACATTTATGAAAAGATGTTTTAGAATGTTAGGCACAAGGTTACCATGATACTATGAAACATCCACTTATATGCTTGCCAGTACATATAAGTGGTGTTTCGTAATTTTATAGTTACAGGTATTTTATTTTCTCACCAACTCAGGTAAAGAATATTTACTTTTTATCTATGTCCAGTGAAGTTTTAGGCTTTTCAGCAGTGGATAAGGTATTTATTTGGGTATATAAATCATAAAAGTTACAGTTCCGTCTTCATTTAAAGTATAAGTTTCTACCAACAGATCCTCAAGTGTGTCACCGCCGGATCCTGACATTATTTTTGACATTCCCGGTTTGCCATCTGGAAACAAGGAATCTACATTGATGATACTTTCTCCTGACGAACTCTCTAATTCATAGGTAAATGTACACATGCCATCTTTGTCCGGTGTCTGCGTTTGTGCGGTAGTTTCCAGAGGTATTGCAAACTCATTGATATTGTCCGGAGTCAGATTATTAAACCATTTGTCAACTTCTGTTTCCTCATGGATTTCTTCCTGAATTTCCTCTTCAGAATCTAAATTTTTCATATATTCTTCTGCTGCTGCAGCATCCGCTTTGGCTGGATCTAACGGCAGTGAAAACAGTGCGTTGATTCCGTTGTAGGAGGTATTTCTGGAAATTCTGCCAGTGGTTTCGTCATATACATATGCATCTGCATTGTAAAATGCGTCGTCGAGAACACATAAGTAGATCTCCTTGTCTGCAAAAAGTTCCACAGTATCACATTCTGCCAATCGGTATAATACACCGTCTTCTACAATATCGCTGTAGCCGCCGTTCATGGTAAAAATATTATACCATATGGGATTATATCCCTGTATCAGCGGTGATACAAGAAAAGGCTGCTCCCCATAAGCATCATCGGAAGTTTCCGGCATGGGAGTGCCATCCTGTTTTGCAATGGCTGTTACACAATATGTTCTGTTATCCATGATCTGTCCATCAGAGATGTACTTGCTTAGTCCCTTTCCGGAAACGATTCCCAGTAAGGTAATATCATAGCCACCATAGCTTTGGGTCTCATTGACTTTCACAGCGTCGGGACTTTGAAATGCTTCTGCCACTCTGCCATAGTCTAATTTTGAGGCAACATTGTCCGGAGTAAGGAATTTCCATGCTGCATAGGTGGTTAAGGAACCGATTCCCAACACACACACCAATGTCAGTGCAGCTACTAAAGTTCTTTTTCCTGTTTTGATTTTCATATGCTCATTCTCCTTTATTTGATTTAATATTTTTTGATTCAGCCAATAACTTGGTTCATCTGTTGGAGTAAGGGCTTGTTTTAATAAATCATCCATTTTATTTTTCATCTAAAACATCCTCCAATTCCTTTGCTAATATCTTTCTTGCGTGATACAATCTGCTTTTCACGGTTCCCTGAGGTATCTTCAGGCTTGCTGCAATCCATGCCACAGAAAGCCCCTCCATATAATGTAACAGTATGGGAATCTTGAAACGTTGGGGCAGCCTGTTCACCGCCTGTCTTACCAGATACAATTCTTCTTTGTTAAGTAACTGTTCCTCTAAGGAGGGTTCTTTTCCAGCCAGCATTTCTTCACTCCCCTCCCCCATTGGCTGTATGTCTGCAATCCTCTTTCGCCACATATATTTTCTTTTTTTATTTTTCCATGTATGCAATGCAACGGAAAGCAGATAGCTTTTTGGATTCTTTTCGATGTCCATATCATTTTTCTTCTCTATTGCTTTCAAGAACGTGTCCTGATACAAATCGTCTGCCTCTTGTACATTGCAGGTAAGATATCTGCAAAATGAGTAAATGTCTTTTCCATACTCATTTATACATTGTTCTAATTCTGTTCTTGTCATTTGCTTCTCCTATTCTAAGACGTCTTTTTAGAGAGTTGTTTTGCCCTTCACCTATATATTGTTATAATTGAGGGAATGGTTCAAGGATTTTTAAAAAGTTTGTAAATGCAGCTTTTATTATGGACAGAGCAAACGAATATCTATACAAAATGTAAAAGCTATTTTATTGAAAAGAGAATTATTTCGTACAGTATTATAACTCATTGGGAAAAAATAGTGAAAGAAGCAGAATCAAAAATTGTTACTGTGTTATAGAAATGAAACAGCAACAAATGAGATAATTCCTGTTGTACAAGCATAGAATGTTGTTGAAATTCCCGCCATGGTGTGTTAGAATTGCGTTACGGAAAAGTATCCATGACAGGGTGGCTGCCTCCCGGATTCTGAAAACCGGTTTGCCGGAATACATAGGAAGGGAGGTGATGTTCATGACAGCTGCGGATATCATTTTGATATTTATAGGGATAATTGGTTTGCTGATTTCCTTTGGCAGTTTGATTGTTGCATTGCTGACCTTTCTCGATAAGAGAAATAAGCACAAAAAATAATGCCCACCCCGTCTGCACACGGGATGGGCACCTCTCATTGAGGGGTAAATAAACATTCTGGGAGCATCCACTTTGGAGTGGGTGCTTTTCTTATAGTTAATATATCATAATTTATTATGTGTTTCAAGGGTTTTCTTTCGTATTTTTGGATTGTTGACAATGAAAGAAAATGCTGATTGAATAAAGGAAGATATGAATATGGGATTATACGAAAAATTAAAAGAATACAGCAGTTTGGATTACTACCCCTTTCACATGCCGGGTCATAAAAGAAGGCTGGGGGAAATGATAAATCCCTACAAACTGGATATTACAGAGATAGCGGATTTTGATGATCTGCACCATGCAGAGGGCATTTTGAAACATACAGAGCAAAAGGCAGCAAAACTTTTTGGGGCAGAGGACAGCCGAATGCTAATTAATGGCAGTACAGCAGGAATTTTAAGTGCCATTGCAGGCAGTGTGAGACCTGGAGGGAAAATAGCAGTGGCGAGAAATTGTCATAAATCTGTATATCATGCTATTTTGTTAGGGGAATTACAAAGCTATTATATCTATCCGGAGTATGTGGGGGAATATGGAATTCATGGAGCAGTTACTCCTGAGTCGGTGGAAAAAATTTTGAATGAAGAACCAGAAATACAAGCAGTAGTTATCACTTCCCCCACCTATGAGGGAATAGTGTCGGATGTTGCAGGAATTGCAGCGGTAGTACATAAGAGGAAAATTCCCCTGATTGTGGATGAAGCCCATGGAGCCCATTTGTATTTTAATACCCATTTTCCAAAGGGGGCCGTAAGCTGTGGGGCGGATATTGTTATCAATTCAGTACATAAAACATTGCCTGCTTTTACCCAAAGTGCACTGCTGCATATGCAGGGGAAATATGTGAATTATCAGCGAGTCAACAGATACTTATCCATTTATCAGACCAGTTCGCCCTCTTATCTTTTAATGGCAGGAATAAGCCAGTGTCTGCAGTATATGAGTTGTCAAGGAATACAGGCTTTAGAATACTTATATGAGAATTTACAGGAATTTTATCAAATAAATGAAAAATTAGACAAATTTTCCATTGTCAGCAGAGAGATTACCACCTATAATAGTGTGTATGATTTTGATATGTCAAAAATTGTCATTAGCTGTAAGGGAGCACAGATGAGTGGAGAAGAGTTGAAAGGGATCTTGAAACACAAATATCATTTGGAGCTGGAAATGTCTGCAGTGACGTACTGTTTGGCTATGACTACCCTGGCAGATTCCAGGGAGGGAATCCAACGCTTGTATACTGCTCTGTTAGAGCAGGATAACCAGTGTTTGAAGTGTGAAACGCAAAGTCAGGACTTGTATACTCAAATTAGGGCAAAGAGAGTACTAACGATTGCAGAAGCACAAGAAAGTCCGATGAGGACCATTCTCTTACAACAGTCCTTGGGAAAAGTGGCAGGTGAATTTATATATCTTTATCCCCCGGGAGTGCCTATCTTATGCCCTGGTGAGGAAATAAACCAGAAGATTCTAAGCCTGCTTACTGCTTATCAGGAAGCTGGAATCCGATTTCAGGGTATTCAGGATGAAACAGCAAAATGGATTCAGGTGGTATTTGATTAAAAGCATGTAATTGTTTTTGAGGTGGGCTCTGAACAGTTACAAAACACCCATGCCTTGTTTGGAAACCGGGGTTTCATAAAACGCACAAAATCATAGAAAGGTTTGGTAAAGAAATGAATGGAAAACAAGTAGTAAGTATGTTGGTTGCCACAGCATTGTTTGTGGTGACGGGTGTGTCCAGTGTGGCAATTAACACCTGGTCAGAAACAAAGAAGTCCAGCAGTCAGAGTGAGGTGGCAAAAAAAATTTTTTCTTCTTTAGAATCAAATCTTCCATCGGAAGATTATATTGCTGTCATTGATGTGGAGGGAACCATTTACAGTGAAGCAGAGACCGGTTTTTTTGGAGAAAGTGAGGGTTATGATCATCCCGCTACCATGAGATATGTGGATAAGCTTATAAAGGATGACAAGAATAAGGGAATCTTGCTTTATATTAATACACCAGGAGGAGAGGTGACAGCTTCGGATGACCTATATTTAAAACTAATGAAATATAAGGAAGAGACCGGAAGGAAAATATACTGCTATTTTGCAGACCAGGCTTGTTCCGGCGGATACTATATTTCCATGGCTGCCGATGAAATTTATGCCAACAGAAATTGTTGGACAGGCTCCATTGGTGTGATTATCAGCCTTACCAATATGAAGGGGCTTTATGATAAACTGGGAATACAAGGGATTAATATTACCAGTGGCAAGAATAAGGCAATGGGATCTTCCACCGAGGAATTAACAGACCAGCAGCGGGAAATTTTACAGTCCATGGTAGATGAGGCATATGAGCAGTTTGTGGAAATTGTGGCACAGGGCAGAGGACTTGAGGTAAAAAAAGTAAAAAAATTGGCAGACGGCAGAATTTATACTGCAAAGCAGGCATTGGCACATAAGTTGATTGACGGCACCAGCACCTATGAGGATTATTTAGAAAAAATAAAGGCAGAAACGGGAGATGTACTGATTTATGAACAGGAAAATATAAATACCAGTCTCTCCAGCCTTTTTTCCACGATTCAGCAGATTCGGGGACGTTCTGATGCGGAAGTGCTTAGTGATTTATTAGAAAAACAGGGAAATGGAGGACTGATGTACTATGAATCAAGTCTCCAATAATTCTATGGGCGAAAATAGAATGAATGATCCGGCAATGCCCAGACAGGTAAGGAATATGGGACAATCGGAAAGAAATCATTCCATGCCCCCAGAGCAGCAGATACCCCCCAACATGCAACAGGCACAGAGAATACAGCCAACGCAAAATGAGCAGTCTTTTGGGAGAGGACAGAACATGCAGTCCTTTCAGGGAAAGAATCAAACTCAGAATATCCAGTATCCCCAAGGCACTCAGCCAAATCCGGCGGCAAAGCTGTACTCCGGTGAGAAATCTCCGGCAGGCTTCTGGATTCGTTTGGCGGCATATCTTATTGACAGTATGCTTACTACTCTTATCATAGGTATGATAAATGTGCCGATTTGGATATTAAAGCTTGGCATGGGAGACAGTTTTATTTTCCATAATCTTCTGTTCCATTTTGATATCTTTGATATCCTAAATTATCTGATCGTCACGGGATATTTTATTGTTATGACCTATACCACGGGAAGAACCGTAGGAAAAATGCTGATGAAAATCCGGGTACAATCCATTGACGGCAAGGAATTGACCTTGTGGCAGGTAACCTTCCGGGAGATGATTGGAAAATATCTTTCCCATGTATTCTATATTGGTTATTTGATGGTGGGATTGGCAGAAAACAAAAGGGGACTTCATGATTGCTTGGCAGATACCCAAGTGATTTATGAGGTGAAATAGAGAAAGGCAGGCAAGAAGATGAAGAAATTTTTAAAAGAGTTTAAAGAGTTTGCACTGCGTGGAAATGTGGTAGATTTGGCAGTTGGTGTGATTATTGGTGGTGCTTTTCAGGCGATTGTGACTTCTTTGACGTCAGATGTTATTTCACCATTTATAGGTCTGTTTGCCAGTACCGATTTTAGTGATTTAGTGCTGACCATCAATGGGGTAGCCATCAAGTATGGTTCCTTTATCACAGCAGTGATTAATTTTATAATTATGGCATTTATTATCTTTTTGTTTATTAAACTGCTAAATAAGCTTACCAGTTTTGACAAAAAGGAAGAAAAGCCGGCAGCACCAACCACCAAGGAATGTCCTTACTGTTTTTCGGAAATCCACATCAAAGCTATTAGATGTCCTCATTGTACCGGAGAAATTTCTGACAATCTTTGACTAATACCATAAAAAACCCTGGGAATGGAAATATTCCTAGGGTTTTTTACTGAAATGTGTTATAATAAACTGAAAAGTAGTAGTAACTGTTTTATAAATGCATAGTTCTGCACAGAATAGTTATAAAGTTGTCATCAGAGTACATGAAGGAGAAACCATGGGAAATATATTTTATCTGATGGGCAAAAGTTCCTCCGGCAAGGACAGCATATTTCAGGAACTTTTAAAGGATACCCAGCTAAATTTGAAAAAGGCAGTCCTATACACCACAAGACCAATTCGGGCAGGGGAGCGGGAAGGAGTAACTTACCATTTCACCGATGAAGCTGCTTTGCAGCAGTTACAGATGGAAAATAAAGTAATTGAGGTCAGGGGCTATGAAACCATACAAGGAATGTGGTATTATTTTACCGTGGAGGATGAACAGTTTACCCATACGAAGTATGATCTGTTAATGATAGGTACTTTGGAATCCTATGGAAAAATGCGTGAAAGGTTTGGCAGGCAGGTAATACCCATTTTTATTCAGGTGGATGACGGTCAGCGGCTGCTGCGGGCAGTGTTACGGGAAGGGAAGCAGGAACAACCGGTATATGCTGAGGTGTGCCGCCGATTTTTGGCAGACGAAAAAGATTTTTCCGCAGAAAAGCTGGAAGAGAATGGAATCACTGAGTTTTTTGAAAATCGGGATTTAGATACCTGTGTGAAAGAAATAAAAGATTTTATCAAAAAAAGGGGGATGCACAATGGACATTAAAGTAAATACCACACAGCCGGTGCAGCCGGCAGAGGTGGAGAGTAAGGTGACGGAGACGGACAGTGGTTTTCGATTTACCCTTATCAGCCATATTGAAGAGAAAGATTTACAGCAGAAGCTCAGTGGACTTATGGAGGAGATTACCAAGCAGGGGGAAAAGATCTCCAAACATATGGATATTAAGGATATGAAACAGTATCGAGGGCTGATTAAAGATTTTTTAAATGAGGTGGTGAACCGCTCTCACGAATTTTCCAGAGAGAACTTTTTGGACCGCCGCGGCAGACATCGAGTTTATGGCATAGTAAAGCTGGTGAATAAAAACCTTGATGATTTGGCGGGCGAGTTGGTGAAAGAAGAGAAAGACAATATCAATATACTTGGAAAGGTAGGAGAAATCCAAGGGTTATTGTTGGATATTTTAGCATAGAAAAGAGGGATAAACATGGCAGGATTTGATGATATTATCGGGCATGAGCAGATTATTGAGCATTTGCAGAATGCCATTGAATTAGATAAGGTGTCTCATGCCTATATTATAAATGGAGAAAAGGGTACTGGAAAAATGCTGTTGGCAGATGCCTTTGCACTTACGCTCCAGTGTGAGAAACAGGAACGAATTCCCTGTTTAAAATGTCGTTCCTGTAAGCAGACCCTGTCTGGCAACCAACCGGATATTATCCATGTAACGCATGAAAAGCCGGGCAGTATCAGTGTGGATGAGATTCGAACCCAGCTAAATAATGATATTCAAGTGAAACCATACAGCAGTCCAAGGAAAATCTATATTATTGATGAGGCAGACAAGCTGACGGTGCAGGCACAAAATGCCCTGCTGAAAACCATAGAGGAGCCACCGGAATATGCAGTTATTGTAATGCTTACCAGTAATGCAGATGCACTTTTGCCCACCATACTTTCCAGATGTGTGCTGTTAAATATCAAACCGGTGAAGGATGCGGTGTTAAAGCGTTATCTGATGGAACGTCTGAAGGTGCCGGATTACAAGGCAGATTTAAGCATAGCTTTTGCCAGAGGGAACGTGGGCAAGGCAGTGGCATTGGCATCCTCCGAGAACTTTGATGTGATAAAAAAGGATGCTTTGGATATGCTCCGCTATCTTGAGGATATGGAGATACATGAGGTAGTGGCGTGGGTAAAGAAAATGGCTGATTATAAATTAGAGATTAATGATTTTCTGGATATTCTTACCGTATGGTTTCGGGATGTGCTGTTATTCAAAGCAACCAATGATGTGAACATGCTGATATTTAAGAATGAGATTAAGGAAATTAAGAAAAAGGCAGCACACAGCTCTTACAGTGGTTTGGAGGAGATAGTGAATGCCATTGAAAAGGCAAAGGTAAGACTGAATGCCAATGTAAACTTTGATTTAACCATTGAGTTGATGCTTCTTACCATTAAGGAGAATTAAAATGATAAAAGTAATTGGTGTAAGATTTCGTAAGGCAGGGAAAATATATTTTTTCAACCCGGAGCGATATAAGATTGAATTAAACGACCATGTGATTGTGGAAACTGCCAGAGGTGTGGAATATGGCAAAGTGGTTTTGGCACCCAGAGAGGTGGAGGAAGATAAGGTGGTACAGCCTTTGAAGTCCGTAATCCGTGTGGCAAATCAAGAGGATGAAGAGAGAAATCTCAGGAACAAGGAGAAAGAGAAAGAGGCTTTTCAGATTTGCTTAGAGAAAATTAAAAAGCATGATCTGCAGATGAAATTGATTGATTCAGAATATACCTTTGATAACAATAAATTATTATTTTATTTTACGGCAGATGGGAGAATCGATTTTCGCGAGCTGGTAAAGGACTTGGCGGCAGTGTTTAAGACAAGAATTGAATTGCGCCAGATTGGTGTCAGGGATGAGACAAAGCTTATAGGAGGAATTGGTATCTGTGGGCGTCCCCTCTGCTGTCACTCTTATCTGGCAGATTTTGTACCGGTTTCCATTAAGATGGCAAAGGAGCAGAATCTTTCTCTGAATCCCACCAAGATATCCGGTGTGTGTGGCAGGCTGATGTGCTGTCTGAAAAATGAGGAAGAGACTTATGAGGAATTAAATAGCCATCTGCCGGGAGTAGGGGATTATGTGACCACACCGGAGGGATTAAAAGGTGAGGTCAGCAGTGTTAGTGTCCTGCGCCAGAAAGTAAAAGTCATTGTGACAGAAAATGATGAAAAAGAGATTCGGGAGTACAATGTGGAAGATTTGAAATTTAAGCCCAGAAGGAGACAGAATAAGATGAAGCTTTCTCCGGAGGAAATGAAGGCACTGGAAGTGCTGGAAAAGGAAGAACGCAAAGAGGAAAGGGTGTCGAAGCTTTGATGGAAGTTACTCTGAAAGATAAGGAACGACTGGATGATTTGGGACGGAATGGTTATCGGATTATTCAGAACAAAGAGAAATTCTGTTTTGGCATGGATGCTGTGCTGCTCAGCGACTTTGCAAGGGTGAAAAAGGGAGAGAATGTGTTAGATATTGGCACCGGAACTGGAATTATTCCTATTTTAATGGAAAGCAGATTTCCCTTTGGAACTTATACCGGGCTGGATATTCAGGAGGAGAGCATTGAAATGGCTGTCCGCAGTGTGGCTTTGAACGGACTATCCAATAAAATAAATATGGTAACCGGAGATATTAAGGAAGCAGTAAGCATCTTTGGCACTGCTTCTTTTCAAGTCATTACCACCAATCCTCCATATATGACAGGCAATCATGGATTGGTGAATGAGAACCAGCAAAAGGCCATTGCACGTCATGAAATCTGCTGTACTTTGGAAGATATTTTAAGCAATTCTGCCCGATTATTACAGGAGCATGGGAGATTTTACATGGTACACAGACCTTTTCGTCTGGCAGAGATTTTATCAGCTTGTGTGAAGTATAAGCTGGAGCCCAAGCGGATTCGATTTGTCCATTCTTATGTGAATAAGGAGCCTGCCATGGTATTGATTGAGGCTCTTAAGGGCGGCAATTCCAGAGTAAAGGTTGAGCCGCCGTTAATTATATATAAGGATGTGAATGTGTATACCGATGAAATTTATGATATTTATGGCTATGAAAGATAGGGAGAGATTATGCAGGGAAAATTATATTTGTGTGCCACACCCATAGGGAATTTAGAGGATATCACTTTTCGGGTGCTGCGCACCTTAAAGGAAGTGGACTTGATTGCAGCGGAGGATACCAGAAACAGCATTAAGCTTTTAAACCATTTTGAAATCAAAACCCCCATGACCAGCTATCATGAGTACAATAAAATAGATAAGGGGAAAGTGCTGATTGCAAAGATGCAGACGGGAAAAAATATTGCGTTGATTACCGATGCAGGGACTCCGGCAATTTCCGATCCGGGAGAAGAACTGGTGCGGATGTGTTATGAGGCAGGTATTGAGGTGACCTCCCTGCCGGGTGCTGCTGCCTGTATTACTGCACTGACTTTATCCGGGCTTTCCACCAGAAGATTCAGTTTTGAGGCTTTTCTGCCGGCAGATAAGAAGGAGCGGGCTTATATTTTGGAGGAAATGAAGCATGAGACCAGAACCATTATCTGTTACGAGGCTCCTCATCATCTGTTGAAAACTTTAAAAGAGTTTTTGGACACACTGGGTAATCGGAGATGTACAGTATGCCGGGAATTGACGAAGCGGTATGAAACTGCTTTTGTGACCACACTCCTAGAGGCGGTGGAGCATTATGAGGCAGAGGAGCCCAAGGGAGAATGTGTCATTGTGATTGCAGGCAGCAGCAGAGAAGAATTGGCGGCGAAAGAGCAGGAAAAGTGGCAGGATATGACTCTTGAGGCACATATGGAGCTATATCTGACTCAGGGGAAGGATAGGAAGGAAGCTATGAAGCTGGTGGCGAAGGACAGGGGGGTCAGCAAGCGGGATATCTATCAGGCATTGCTGGATATGGATAGTGACAAGTCACAAGATATGTAGTCTTTCCTATGGTTTTTACAAGATACGGTATGCGTTCTTTTGACAGTTGTTTTTCATTGTTTTCTGACATATTCTTGTAACTACTGTTTAGAACATCATCATCCTCTATGGAAAGCCTTACATACAGACAAATTACATATTCATGTATCTGCTTTTTCTTTATTACATTGTCTGAGACATACATGCAACTTTCTCCTTCCTGCTTATGAGGGCATGTATCATTTCAGAAGAAAGTATCTCAAAATCTGCATATATCCAATGATTAGGATGCATAAAAATAACTGTCTAAAAATGAGACTGAACCTTTAAAAATATCATTGACAAAGGGTATAATTTAATATTTGGAGATATAAAAGAAAAGTATAGAATTATTCATACTAACGTGTTATAATCTACCTAAATCTATGAAACTGGCTGTTTAATAATGCCAATCCCAAGTTGGATTGGTTCATCATGCTTTGTGGCGGTTCCGCTCCGGTCGATGGATTCCTGCCTGAACATCCGGACAATGTTATATGCCAGCACTGCAACACCTCGGCTGCAGGATTCTGCCATGAATGAGCAGAAAACGCATGAATACAATATCTTTTAAAGATACAGAATCGTGAATTTCACGGATTTGGGGATATGTCAATTTGCACAAATAAATCTCAGTATCTAAGCGTTTTGCAAATGCCTATAATTAACCAATCTAAGAAAGGAGTTTCTATGGAAAGCAATAATACATATGAGAATATGGAAATAATGTAACTGTTCAGCAGGTCTGTGCATTTACTGCACAGATCGTAAGAAAAAGTGGATATAGCAGGCAAAGAACCATTGCCTTAAGTAATCAAACTGTGAATCAGTTTGATTGCCTGCTTGCACCCATTGCGTAGCAATTTTTATGGGTGCAATACCCGAAAAGCAATTTTGCATGGTTCTTTGCTTGTAACTATGAAGGTACTGAATAGTTACAAGATTTTAAAGTCGTTTACTAATAGTTGGAAAACTAGCACCAAACAAAATATTGTTATGAGCTATGTCAAACACTTAACATGAAAGAATGGAGAGAGAGTTATGATTAACAAGATTAAAAGCATGAAAGTTGAAGCGAAACTGAAGTATTGTTTTATATTGGTTACGTTGTTGGCCGGTTTCTCAGGTATTCTGGGCATCATTGTTGTGATATACAGCAATATCCAATATTCCAACGCACTGGTGTCTAATGGTTTTTCACAGGGTGAGATTGGTACATTCAACACTTATATGAATAAAGAACCAACCCTGGTCAGGGAACTGATGCTCATAACCGATGAAGAACAGTTACAGACCATAGACAACGAATTGACAGAAGCAATGGCAGCTACGGATGCTGCGTATGAGAAAATGAAGAAGAACTGTACTACGGAAAAAGAACAAAATTACCTGAAGGAGATTGATGAACTTTTGCCGCAATACCGCAGCATCTTTGGACGGGCACGGACCTTTGCACTAAATAACCAGAATGATGAAGCTCTGAATATCCTGATCTCAGAGGGAAAGCCTGCATTGAAGGAACTTACAGCCTCTGTAGAAGCCCTGAGCAACTTAAATGTGGAAATGGGTACTCGTACATCTGCCATTTTAACCTATACAACCATTATTTGCATCATCATCATGGTTTTGGCGATTATCATTGCAGGAATTGTCTCTTTGAAATTTGCATCATTTGTGGCAAAGCTTTTCGCAGAGCCTATTATCAAAGTGAAAGATGCATCTGCAAAGCTTGAGCAGGGCAACTTAGATATTACAGTTGAGAAAATGTATCCGGATGAAATTGGCGAAATGACGGACTCCTTCGTGGAAGCCACCAATATGATTAAAACGTACATACGTGAGCTGATTAGGCAATTGAACGAAATTGCAGAAGGAAACTTTAATATTTCCTCTAACGTAAATTTTATGGGGGATTTCAAAATCCTTGAGCATACACTTGAGGTTATCACAAACACTCTAAGCAATACAATGGGAGATATCCACGAGTCCTCCAAGATGGTTTCAATGGGGTCTTCACAGTTGGCAGATAATGCACAATCACTGGCTGAGGGTGCTACGAATCAGGCAGCCTCCGTTGAAGAGCTGTCAGCCACCATCCAAAATATTACGGAGACAATTATCTACAGTTCACAGCAAGCCGAGACATCCTACCACAATGCCGCAGAATTTAGGGCAGAAGCCGAGAATAGCAATGAGGATATCAGGCATCTGAATGAAGCAATGGTTCGAATTACTGATACTTCAAAAGAAATCGCAAACATTATTACTTCCATTGAGGATATTGCTTCTCAGACGAACCTTCTGTCATTAAACGCCTCCATTGAAGCAGCAAGGGCCGGCGAAACAGGAAGAGGATTTGCGGTAGTCGCAGACCAGATTGGCAAACTTGCTGCAGATAGTACCACATCAGCCGCCAATACAAAAGATTTAATTGAGAATGCCATTCGTGAAATTGAAAACGGAAACGCAATTATGCAAAGAACAATGCAGTCGATTGGCACCGTCATCAACGGAATCCAGACACTGGCTGAATCAACCAAGGAAATCAGTACATTATCAACTTCCCAGGCGGATGCAATGAAGCAACTGGAAATAGCCATTGAACAGATTTCAGAAGTAATCCAGAATAATTCTGCGGCAGCTCAAGAAACCTCTGCGACCAGCCAGGAATTATTTGCACAATCCACGACTTTGGACGAATCTGTCAAACAATTTAAGCTTAAGATGTGATGCATTTTGCCATCTATTACTGGATAACTCCACTGATTTACAATATCCTTAGATTATTATAATTCAAAGGGGCGATAGCACTTTAGACTGTCGCCCCTTTGAAATCAAACAAACCTTTTTGCTCATATTTGACTCTCACCAAATGAATTTATGGGAAAAACGTCTTATGAAAGCAAGCTTTCAACGTCGTTTTCACACAAATTCGCTTGGTTCTGAACAGTTACAATAGATTTAAGAATATGACATCAGCCGTCTGGTTGGAGTCTTTTTTCACTATAGGTAATTGCGAAACTCGCTAAGCTCGTTGGCAATTACCCATATATCCTTTACGTGCAAATTTACTAAAAAATGGTTGAAAAATGGGAGTAATGTACTAATTATTACCAAAATATAAAAATATTACAAAAATTTTAAAAAAATACTGGACAAATATGGAAACATATGTTATATTATAACTACAGTAAGGAACGGAACTTACGGACGCAAAGAAAGTTCCCGAACTTACGATTATACCTTTTTAGTAAATTTGTAAATTCCCCAATTATGAATTTACTTACTCCCCCTCATTATTATTATATAGTTTATGAAAAGAGCGGAGCCGCCAAGCGGCAACGCTCTTTTCATATATATTCCAACCCACGGCATTTCAAATATTCGCAGAAATGATATCATGAAGCTGCTCAACGATATTTGTCAGAAAGTAGTTCAGGTGTAACTTTGAAGACAGTGAAATAACCGCTCCAGTGCCTTGACAATTTCAGTTTCAAGGGGTAACATTTTTATGATTGTAAATTAAGAGAAAATCAAAAGAGAGGAAAAACAAATGAACAACGAAAATCCTTTGGGCACCCAGCCGGTGAGCAAGCTCTTACAAAAGTTTGCTGTGCCCAGCATCATAGCCATGTTGGTATCTGCCCTGTATAATATCGTAGATCAGTTTTTTATCGGAAGAAATGTGGGGGAGTTGGGAAATGCCGCCACCAATATAGCATTTCCGCTGTCCATTTCCTGTGTGGCAATTGCCCTTTTATTTGGAATCGGTGGTGCTTCAGCCTTTAACATTGCCATGGGCAAGAACCAAAAAGATTCAGCAGCATACTATATTGGCAATGCTATTACCATGATGGCAGGTTGCGGTATACTGCTTTTCATTTTGGTAGAAGTTTTCCTGACACAACTACTGCTTTTTTTCGGTTCGCCGGATAATGTTTTGGAATATGCAAAAACCTATACCAGAATCACAGCCATTGGCTTTCCTTTTTTAATACTGGGAACCGGAGGCGGACATTTGATTCGTGCAGACGGCAGTCCAAACATGACTATGGCATGTAACCTTACCGGAGCAGCCATTAATACGATTTTAGATTTTCTTTTTGTAAGTTGTTTTGACTTTGGAATGGCAGGTGCAGCATGTGCCACAGTTATCGGTCAGGTGATTGCCGCATCCATGGCAATTTTTTACTTCTGCCGCTACAAAACCGTAACACTAAAAAAGGAACATTTGAAACCGATGAAACAACATGTGGGACGAGTTACCTCGTTGGGTATGGCACCCTGCAGTAATCAGCTTGCCATGATGGTGGTACAGATTGTCATGAACAAATCTCTGAAATACTATGGAGGTATTTCATCCTACGGAGAAGCTATACCCATTGCCTGCTCCGGGATTATTGCAAAAGTGAATATGATATATATGTCCTTTATCATAGGAATTTCGCAAGGTCTTCAGCCTATTGTCAGCTTTAATTATGGTGCCGGAAAATATCAGAGAGTAAAAGAAGGGTATAAGATAGCATCCGCCATAGGAACAGTATTGTCCGTGGCAGCATTTTTGGTATTTCAATTTTTGCCAAGACAGATTATTGCATTGTTTGGAGAGGGCAGTGAACAATATTACAGTTTTGCCATCAGCTATTTTCGGGTATTTTTATTATTTACCTTTTTAAACTTTCTTCAGCCCATTACCTCCAATTTTTTTACTGCCATTGGAAAGCCCATCAAAGGTGTATTCCTATCACTTACCAGACAGACCATTTTTTTGCTGCCGTTAATTATCATACTTCCACTGTTTATGGGCATTGATGGTATTTTGTATGCAGGACCGGTAGCAGATGTGACAGCAGGAATTGTTTCGTTGGTTATGGTGCTGCTGGAATTTAAACACAAAGAATTTAACCAAAAATTGCCTTAAGCATGGCAGGTAAATGAATGGAACTCAGCATGAAATCAAGCATAAGATATGGGTTAGAAAGAAAGGGCAACAGTGAGATGTGCAAATTACAAGACAGACAGTGATGTTGTGGAGGTTAATGTAAAGAATTATATTCAAAGTGCATATACTGATAGAAAACATTCGATTAGGTGAACCTATGTTAAATTATCTATGGGCAGGCATGATATTATTAGGTATTTTTTACGGCACTTTTACCGGAAATCTGGAGGCAATTTCTAATGCTGCCTTAGAATCTGCCAAGGAAGCCATCAACCTTTGCATTACCATGCTTGGTGTGATGGGAGTCTGGGTAGGTTTGATGAAGATTGCAGAAAAGGCAGGCGTACTTCAGTCCATGACCAGACTGTTGCTGCCCTTTGCAAAATTCTTATTTCCTAAAATCCCCAAAGATTCCAAGGCAATGAAATACATCTGCACCAATATGGCAGCCAATATTTTGGGGCTTGGCTGGGCAGCGACACCTGCAGGGCTAAAGGCAATGGAGGAATTGTCGGACCTGCAGAAGCAGTCCGGCAAAGATACTCATATTGCCAGTGATGAGATGTGCATTTTCTTGATAATAAATATTTCTTCTCTGCAACTGATTCCGGTAAATATGATAGCTTATCGAAGCCAGTATGGAAGTGTGAGTCCCACAGCGATTATTGCACCGGCACTGGTGGCTACCCTAATCAGCACCTTGGTAGCAGTGGTGTTCTGCAAGGTAATCAGTAATTCAAGAAACAAAAGAGTATGAAACGAAAACACAAAGACTTCAGGGGTTTGCTGTGAAACTCCAGAGATTTTTAATTTGCCCCTCTAAGGTATCATAATCCCAAAGCTGACTGCTTCTGGTATAGCTGTTGGGATCGTTGACTCGGATTTTTCCATCTTGGGTGCCTACTAATACAATAAAATGTCCCTGTGTTGTAAAATCTCCGGCACGCAGCGAACAGATGATAGGTTGTCCTGCATCTAAATTGGAAAAAACAGTGGATTTGTTCAAAGGCAGTTCACTTCCATGGATGCCAAAGGATTCACAGCCTTCTGTCATAAGGGACCACCTGGTTCCGGTGCCCGCAGCATAATAACCTTCCGTCTCTGCATAGGCTGCTACCTTATCAGGGGTAGCATCGGAATTGTGGGTAAGGGCAGCAATTACCATGGAAAGGCAGGTAGGAGCACAGCCGGATAAGCCAATATTATTGTCACCATAGTGCACATAACCCCAGCGCTGGTCCCATTGGATGAGCAGAGGAAAATCAGCAGAAAGTTCTTGCACAGTAAATCCACCAGAGGCACTTTGAGTGTCTGCATTCAAATATCCCTTTACATAATCAATCATCTCCGGATTATTGCAGAGGGCAGACAAAAGATTATCAGGATAGTCTGTCTGATGGTCATAGATGGATTGAAATTCAGGATAATTTTTACTGAGCTGTAAAAGCCGTTTTTCCATCTGGCTATGATCAAGTTGTTGGGGCTTGGTAATTTCATAGTTTGCATAGGGATTGGAAAACAGGCTGTGGGCGGCAGGAAAATTTGTAAACAGATTCCTGATAGTGAAGGAATTTGAGTTGTAAAAAAGGCATAAGAAAAGCAAAAAAAATACACAACAACTAAGAAAAAATGTTTTGGCAAATTTCCTGCGTTTTCTTCTGGTATGCTTTTTGGTGCCGAAACCCGAGTGAGAAGCAGGGGTAGTTGTTTTAGAAGACGGATAGTAGCCTGTTTGGCTGCAAATGCGTGTATCTTCATTAAAAGTATGACATTTTACTGCATACTGACTATGGTTATTGGATCTGTGTGTGTTGATCAGGTCTAATTCTTTCTTCATAAAAACCTCCCGAAAATGTTATTTGGAACTGTTCCATTTTTCAATTAAAAGTGTAACAAAATAAGGAATCTGAAGTTTGTGGGATTCCTTGAAAAGAAATGACTTTTTTCTGGAGAATTTCTTAAGAATTTATGAATATCACACCATGTAACATCTTGCATGTTATGGTTTGTGTAGTTTAATGTCCGGGAACCCTTTGCGGACTTTGCAGCAAGTGCAAAGTCCTAATTTTCACAGTTACAGACTATTATGCATATTTGTCATGGGAAGTAGCAGGGTAAAACAAATACTTTCATTTTTACTGACGGCTTCAATGGTGCCCCCATGGAGTTCTACAATTTCCTTGGCAATGGCAAGTCCTAAACCGGCACCTCCTGTGGCAGATGCACGGGAGGAATCCAAGCGGAAAAACTGTTCAAAGATATGAGATAATTTGTCCGCAGGAATGGTTTTCCCATGATTGGACACTTGAATTTCCACTTGTTCATCAAGGGTTTTCATAGACAAATGTATCTGGCTGTTGGAATAACTGTAATTTATGGCATTTCGAATCAGGTTGTCGAAAACACGCTCTAATTTATCTGGATCACATAAGATTTCCACATTGGCAGCAATATTCACATCCCAAGTTAATTTTTTTTCTGCTAAAATTGGTTGAAATTCATAAACAACTTGCTCTAACATGCGGCTTAAATTGGTTCGTCCCCATTCCAGAGACAAGACGGTCAGGTTAAATCGAGTAATGTCAAAAAATTCGTTAATTAAGTCCTCCAGCCGCAGAGCCTTTTCCAGGGCAATGTGTGTGTACTTCTCCTGCAATTTATAGGAAATCTCCGGCTCGTCATGAAGCAAGGTTAAATAGCCAATCACACTGGTAAGGGGCGTTTTCAAGTCATGTGCCAGATACACAATCAGGTCATTTTTTCGCTGCTCGGCTTCCTTTGCCAAAAGTTCGCTTCGCAGTGCCTGTTCCCGAAAGAGGTTTAATTCATCCTGCACAGTTTTCATATCAGCAGACAGAGTAAGTGGTTCGGTTTTGGCGGTGCAGAGCTTTTGGGAGGCAACAATCACCTCATTTAGATTCCGCAATGATTTTGCCATAAAGCAGCAGGTAATCAGTGTCCAGCCTGCCAGCAGCGTAACACTGGCGAATGCCATCAGATTTTCTTTCACGAAGCTTAATATAATGTAAAGCCTGTCATAGGGCTGCCAGATAATCTGATGGCACCATATATATGCCCCGGATATCGACAAGAAGTAAATTACCACAAAGGCGAAAAGGACAAGGAAATATTGTACTATAATTTGTTGGATTATTTGATTTTTGTGTTTTTTAGGATTCAATGGTATAGCCAACCCCCCATACTGTTTTGATAAATTTTGGCTTTCTGGGCAGTTCCATCATTTTTTCCCGAAGCCTTGCAATGTGAGCCATAACGGTGTTGTTGCTGTCTAAATATTTCTCCCCCCACACAGCTTCAAAAAGTTCCTCAGAGGACACAACAGTATTGCTGTGTTCACACAGATACCAGAGAATGTTAAACTCAATGGGAGTTAAGGAAAGTTCCTTTTGGTTTAACAGGCACTTGTGGCTGTCCTTGGAAATATGCAGTCCCCGGATATCAATTTCGTTGGCATTTATCAGAGGTACATCACCGGTATTGTAGCGGATATAACGCCGAAGCTGTGTCTTGACCCTTGCAGTCAGCTCCAGGGGATTAAAGGGTTTTGTAATATAGTCGTCAGCACCTAAGGTGAGTCCGGTAATTTTGTCGATATCCTCCACCTTGGCAGTGAGCATGATAATAGGAAAAAGATACTTCTTACGAATATGTTTTAGCAAAGTAAAACCGTCCATATCCGGAAGCATCACATCCAAAATAGCCAGACTCAAGGGCTCTTTTTCCACACAGGAAAGGGCATCTGTGGCATTGTAAAATTTATATACCTGGTAGCCATCATTTGCCAGATATACTTCTACCAAATCTGCGATGGCAGTTTCGTCATCCACAATTAATATTTTTTCTTTCATCCGTTTCTAAGTATCCTTTCAATTAATATAATAGATTTATAGATTCCATAGAGAAAAAAACCACAAAGCAGTCTGTTAAATATATAGGCAGTTGATTATCTATGGTCTAATTACAAAGCAGATGTTCTGTACCCTGGCAGATACAGAATATAACAATACTGGTGTGGCATATATTGTTTAACAAATATTATAGATATCTTTGAACATATTGGCAATAAAAAACAAAAATGATGTTTTAAAGTGCTTGTAACTATTCAGTACCTTCATAGTTACGAGCAAAGAACCATGCAAAATTGCCTATGGCAATGGTTCTTTGCCTGTTATATCCACTTTTTCTTACAGTCTGTGCAGTAAATGCACAGACCTACTGAACAGTTACAAGTGCTTTTCATAAAGAGTGCTCAAATCAGCATATGTCAATACAAAAAAAGTAATATATGAAACAAAAGGAAACAGTTTGGCAGAGCTAAAAGGTTACAACAAAAATGACTGACATATTTAGTGAAATGCCAAAAATAATGGGAATATCTAAAAAATAGACGGATTTAGAAATGAAAAACATACAAAGTGTACAAAATAGTAAATGGGTATAGAAAATAGTCAAATAATGTTGTAGAATAGAAATAATAATGATTATGTTAAGGGGAAGACATATGCAGAATGAATATTATGAGTTTTTAAAAGGGTTTGTGAAAAATTTAATAGATAGTACATACAAGGAAGACAATAATATTCTTGTGGTAAAACATTACTATACATTTGAACTTTCAGAAGAAATGATCCACAGTTTGGTGAAAAAATATGGTGAAGATGATTTTCAGTTCTTTTATCGCAGATTTCACAGAGATGAAATGGTGGATGCCTATGATCCGTTTTTTGGAATTATCAGAGAATTGTACCATAGATATTATAGTGATAAGAGTGTGGAAGAATTTTTAGAATCCTTTGAAATATATAGTATGCACAAATCTGTGTTTTCTGCCTATCTGCGAGAGGCACGTTGTTATAGGGATGAAGATTTGATATTAAGTGAAGTAGAATATGAGCAGGAAGCAATTAAAGATACCATAGTCAAAATGCTGGTGGCAATTGCCAGGGAGCATCCTTTTGTGTTGTGCATTCATGGGCTGAATGGGGCTTCGGAAGCAGCATTGGCAGTGCTGATGAGACTTCTGGATACACCGGGAAACGGAAGGATTATTTTGGTGGCAGCATATAACGATCTGCGTCCGGTGCTTCCTCATAACACAGCAGTCTGGGAACAGTACGAAAAACGTCTGGAGATTATGAACTGCATAGTGGATGGTTCTATGTTTAACACTCCGGTTTTAAAAGATACCGCAGCCACCTTTCATTTTCATTTAGAGCGGTTTAGTGAATATATTACAAAGCTGAATAATATGTTTCATATGTTGGAGTTTGAGCAGGCAAACTATTATCTTGGAATCATTTATAAGAATATGGAGATGGAGCATATTGTCATTGATGATGTGGAACGGTTTGAAATATTGAAAACTTATGCAAAAATTTCCATATATTGCCAAAATATTCCCAACGCACTGCTCATATGCAATAATCTAAATAATATTGCCAAACGAAACGATTCATTCCATATGTCTTATGATTATAATTATTTGTTGGGGCTGACACAAGTGTATAACATGAAGCTTCATATGGCAAGGGGCTGTGCGGATATATGTTATCGGCTGGCAAAAGGAAATGGTACCGAATTTTTAATGTTTAAGGCAATGATGTTAAAGCATATGGCAAGCATGTCAGGCTGGCATAATATTTTATTTTGTGCTAATGATATTGATGTGGAACCGGAAATTCTGGAACTGGCAGAAAAATATCAATATCAAAATCATTTGGCACATACATATATTTATGCTTTTGATAATGAGATTGACTGGTCTCGGGATATTAATGAGGTAACCGAAAGTATGAAGAATTTTGCCAAGGGCATGGGGATTGCAGAACAGATTGGAAACCGTTATCTAATGTCCGTGGGTTATCGAAAAAATATCATGCTTTCCTCCATTAATGGGGCCTTTGATATTACTACATATTATTACGGCAAGCTGTCATCACTGGTGGGAGATTCCGATCCCATGAAGGCGGCAGATATTTATAAGGGCTTAGGCTATAATCTCTGTGCGGCAGAGAAGTATGAGGAGGCAAACAGAGAATACAACAAGGCTATAGACATTTACTATAAGCTGGGCATGATGGAATTTGTGGGGGAAACTTTATATAATATGTCCATTAACTGTATGCTGGCAGGAGATTACAAAACTGCCTATGACAATCTGCTGATGTGTATTCGTATCATTGAAGCACTCCATTTAAATGATTTGCGGGTGTGTAACATTTCTAAGCTATTTGGGCTTTTAGGATTGTGCAGTTATCGATTGGGAATGATTTATAACTGTCAAATGTATACAGAAAAGACCATGCAGTTTTTAAGCCATAAGCTAAATTCATCCACAGGGGATTTAGATAATATCGACCCCTCATACACAGTATGTGATGATGATATGTTTTTGAACTTCTATGTGAAAGGGCTGTTATATATGCACAAAGACCTTTTCACTAAGGCACTGGTCTCTATGAAAAATGCAGAGATTTATGCAGAGCGTTCCAAGGGCTTTCAATTTTTCAGCTATGTGCAGTACCGGCTTTCGGTAGCAGAACTGTATCAGCAATTGCATCAGCAGCAGAAATCAGAGGAACAGTTAGCACTGGCTTATGAATATGCCAAACGCAACAAGGCAGAGGAGAAGAAACAGATGGTGGAGGCAGTATTAAATCAAAGAGAATTTATTCGTAAAAAATACAGCCTGACCTGTGAAAACATTACCCTGGAGCAGATAGGGGCTGCCACAGAGCAGGAGGGAATCAACCGAAATTATATTGAAATCAAAAAACAGTTGGATTTCATCGGGGTATGGCAGAAGATAGTGGACATCATAGGAAAAGAAAAGAATGAGCTGATTACCAATGCTTTAAATTCCTTTATCTTAAATTTTGGTGTGGATGTAATGATATATATTAATTACAAAGAGCAGCAGGGT
Organism: uncultured Lachnospiraceae bacterium; assembly: GCA_947174015.1. Classification (GTDB taxonomy): domain Bacteria; phylum Bacillota; class Clostridia; order Lachnospirales; family Lachnospiraceae; genus RUG11237. Next base: position 53,559 of record CAMWHJ010000007.1, read on the forward strand.
CAAATATGTTTTAATAACAGTGAGCAGGAACTGACCCAGGAAGATATGGAACATATGTTAAGATATTTTCAGATTCATCGCAACGGCTTTGTGGCTTCTAAGATGCACAAGGATTTTCAGGAATACAGGGAGATACTTTCCATTTTTGGAATCAATGATGTGTGTTCTATGATTTGCATTCCGGTGTATGTGGAAGAAAAGCTATGTGATTTGTTCATCTGTTATATCTACATGAAAGATAACTGGAACTCCGCCACCAACAAATATATGATGGATGAAAATGATTACAATATATATACTCTTGTATTAAACCAGCTGGTAAATGCCATCAACTTATTGGAAAAGCAACAGGAAATCAATGAGATTAATGTACAGTTAGAAAATGCAGCAGTGACAGATTACTTAACCACTCTGCTGAACAGAGACGGTTTTTTTATGAATGTGCATAAAATGGTACTGGCGGCTGGAAAGAATAAGAAAAAGCTGGATTTGACAGTGTTATATATCGATTTAGACAATTTTAAATATTATAATGATACTTTTGGCCATGATGTGGGTGACTTGGTATTAAAGGAAATCTCAAAGATATTAAAGGAGAAATCTCAAGACAATGGTTTTGCCACACGGTTTGGAGGAGATGAATTTCTGGTTATTCTGGAACATGCAGACAGTGAGAGGGCAATGAACAAAGCATATGAGATATTAAACAGTATTCTTGCCAGAGATGCTTTTATGAAAGAAATTAAAGAATTTCTGGGAAGAAAGAGCATTGTGATTCCTGCGGATAAAAAGGTATCCTGCTCCATTGGTGTGGCACCAGTGGCAGATGTGAAAGATGATGATGATATCACAAGAGCTATCAAAAAGGCAGACGATGCCCTTTACGGCATCAAGCACTCCACAAAATGTGATTGTAAATTGGCTGAATAAGCTGATAACTTCCTGCAAAAACTAAATATAAGAATATAGGACACAAAACACATGATATATATCATGTGTTTTTTTGCAGGAGGTATATTGTGAAGAAAAACCTTGTATCCATAATAAAAATTACCATAGGAGCATTTATCTATGGAATGGGAATCAGTTTATTTCTGGATCCTAACAGTCTGGCACCAGGCGGGGTGGTGGGAATCTCCATTATTCTAAACCGTTTCATGGGGCTTAGCACAGGAACCTTATATTTTCTTATAAATATCCCGATTCTTCTCTTGGGTTTGTGGAAACTGGGAAGCAGCTTGTTATTTCGCAGTCTGTATGCAGTGCTGGTGAATACACTGGTGACAAATATACTGGGGCAGTTGGAACCGGTCACCACCTCTATGGTTCCGGCAGCACTGGCAGGCAGCCTGCTGCTGGGCTGCGGCATGGGGCTGGTATTCCAAGGAGGAGGCACCACTGGTGGTATGGATATTATCGTAAAGATTCTTCGGAAAAAATACCGCCATTTGAAAACAGGCAGTTTGTTTCTTATGATGGACATCACCATTGTTGCAATATCTGCCTTGGTATTTAAAGATTTTGACAGAGCAATGTATGCACTGATTACTGTCTTTTTTACCGGAAGAATTATAGATTATCTGCTTTATGGGGGAGATGAAGCCAAACTTATCTTTATTGTCAGTGATATGTCTGCGGTGGTGGCACAGGCACTTATGACGGAGGTAAAAACAGGAATCACTTTCTTAAAGGGACAGGGAGCTTATCACAATAAAGAAAAGCATATTATACTCTGTGTGGTGAAAAAGCAGAGAGCACCCAAGGTGCTGGAGGTGGTAAAACAGCAGGATTCCAGGGCATTTACCATTATCAGCAGTGCCACGGAAACCTTTGGAGAGGGGTATAAGGATTTCTTTGATGAGGCATTGTAGTTTTGGTGTAACTGTTCAGTAGGTCTGTGCATTTACTGCACAGACTGTAAGAAAAAGGTAGATATAACAGGCAAAGAACCATTGCCGCAGGCAATTTTGCATGGTTCTTTGCTCGTAACTATGAAGGTACTGAATAGTTACGTTTTGGTATTATTGAACAATCGGATTGTATTAAAAATGGCAGTATTTCTTCTTGACAAAATAGTGGGAAATGGTATGATGTAGTATAAGTACATGGCTATGGAAAATATACTTGTATTGTAATCATAATGAAACAGGCAATGAAAAGGATTAGTATGTGTGGATGGTGTTCAGAGAGGGAACGGTTGGTGAAAGTTTCTCGCAAAAAGCACAGAACCTGCCTTGGAGCTTTGTATGAAAATGCAGCGCAGCCCGGCGTTATTGGGAAAGAGAGAACGCAGTGCGTTAATTAGGGTGGTACCGCCGAGCCTTTCGGTCCCTTTGGGGATTGGAGGGCTTTTTTTAGTGTCAAAATAAACATAAAGGAGCAGATAAAATGGCAAAGGAAAAGAAATTAGTAGAAGCGATCACTTCCATGGAGGAGGATTTTGCCCAATGGTATACGGATGTGGTAAAAAAAGCAGAATTAATTGCTTACTCAAGCGTTAAAGGCTGCATGATTATCAAACCGGCAGGCTATGCCATCTGGGAAAATATCCAGAAGTCCTTGGATGCAAAATTTAAGGAAACCGGTGTGGAAAATTTGTATATGCCACTGTTTATTCCAGAAAGCCTGTTACAAAGAGAAAAGGATCATGTGGAGGGCTTTGCACCAGAGGTGGCATGGGTCACTTATGGCGGATTAAATGAATTACAGGAGAGACTCTGTGTGAGACCTACTTCTGAGACATTATTCTGTGATTTTTATGCCAATGAAGTACAGTCCTACCGGGATTTGCCAAAGGTGTATAATCAGTGGTGTTCCGTAGTCCGTTGGGAGAAGGAAACACGTCCATTCCTGCGTTCCAGAGAGTTTTTATGGCAGGAGGGACACACAGTTCATGCAACAGAAGAGGAAGCCATAGAGAGAACCGAGCAGATGCTGAATCTTTATGCGGATTTCCTGGAGCAGGAACTGGCAATTCCGGTTATCCGGGGAAGAAAGACCGACAAGGAGAAGTTTGCAGGAGCAGAAGCCACCTACACCATTGAGTCATTAATGCATGATGGCAAGGCATTACAGTCCGGCACAAGCCACAACTTTGGAGACGGATTTGCCAAGGCCTTTGGCATCCAGTACACCGACAGGGAAAATAAACTGCAGTATGCACATCAGACATCTTGGGGAATGACCACCAGAGTTATCGGAGCTATTATCATGGTACATGGAGATAATTCAGGTCTGGTACTGCCGCCAAGAATTGCACCCATACAGGCAGCTATCATTCCAATCCAGCAGAATAAGGAGGGCGTTTTAGACAAAGCATATGAGTTAAAGGTGCTTTTAGAAAAAAGTTTTCAGGTAAAGGTAGATGACAGTGACAAGAGTCCGGGTTGGAAATTTTCCGAACAGGAAATGCGTGGTATTCCTGTTCGTATCGAGTTAGGTCCTAAGGATATCGAGGCAAATCAGTGTGTGATGGTCCGCAGAGACAACAGAGAGAAAATAGTGGTATCCTTGGATGAAATTCAGAGCAAGCTCGCTGAAGTTCTTGAGACCATGCAGCAGGATATGTTTGAGAGAGCGAAAAAGCACAGAGATGAACATACTTATGAGGCAAAAAGCTATGAGGAATTTCAGGATACCATTGCCAATAAGCCGGGATTTGTAAAGGCAATGTGGTGTGGTGATGTGGCATGTGAGGATAAGATTAAAGAAGAGACTACGGCCACTTCCCGCTGTATTCCTTTTGTGCAGGAACACATTGGAGACACCTGTGTTTGCTGCGGCAGACCTGCCAAAAGTATGGTATACTGGGGAAAAGCATATTAATAGTATAGTAAATAAAAGGAGGAGAACCATGAATATTTTGGTAATTAACTGTGGAAGTTCATCATTGAAATATCAACTTATCAACAGCCACAGCGAAGAGGTGCTGGCAAAGGGCTTATGTGAGCGTATTGGGGCAAAGGGCAGTGTGCTGACACACAAGACAGCTGACGGAAGAAAGGCAGAAGTAACAGATCCTATGCCGGATCATACCGTGGCGGTTGAGCTGGTCATTGCAGCTCTCACAGATACAGAGTACGGATGTATTCAGTCCTTAGAGGAAATCGGGGCAGTAGGACACCGCATTGTCCATGGGGGAGAGAATTTCTCAGAGGCAGTGCTTATTACAGAGGATACCATTCAGGCCATTGAAGCTTGCAGTGGCTTGGCACCACTGCACAATCCGGCAAATCTGATTGGTGTGCGTGCCTGTCAGAAGGTTATGAAGGATGTGCCCATGGTGGCAGTTTTCGATACCGCATTCCATCAGACCATGCCGGAAAAAGCTTATATGTATGGACTGCCCTATGAATACTATGAGAAATACAAGATTCGCCGTTATGGTTTTCACGGAACCTCTCATCAGTTTGTGTCAGAACATGCAGCCGAGATGCTGGGAAAAGATATTAAGGATTTAAAGATAATTGTATGTCATTTGGGAAATGGTGCCAGTGTAACAGCAGTACAGGGCGGCAAATCGGTGGATACCAGCATGGGACTTACACCCTTGGAGGGACTTCTGATGGGAACCCGCTGTGGAGATATTGATCCGGCAGTGGTGGAATTTATCTGTAAAAAGGAAAATAAGACAGTAGAAGAAACGTTGACTCTTATGAATAAAAAGTCCGGTATGCTGGGGCTGACTGGTATTTCCAGTGATGCCAGAGATGTGGAGGCAGCAGTGAAAGAAGGCAATGAACGTGCCATTCTTACCGTAACTACCTTTGCCTATCGTGTGGCAAAATATATTGGTGCATATACGGCAGCCATGAATGGAGTGGACGCCATCTGCTTTACTGCAGGCTTGGGAGAAAACCATAGACTGCTGCGACAGAGGGTAGCATCTTATCTGGGCTATTTAGGTGCAGAGCTGGATGAAGTGAGAAACGATGTGGCAGGAGAAGATGCCATTATCTCCACAGACAGTTCCAAAGTAGCTTTGCTTGTGGTGCCCACCAATGAGGAACTTGCCATTGCAAGAGAAACCAGAAAGCTGGTGGAAAAATAGAGCAGCAAAGCCGGCATAAGCCGGCTTTGCTGTGCATGAAAGGAAGCATATAATGACAATTCAGCTGCCTGAAAAGGTAAAATATATAATTGAAGAACTTGAGAGACACGGCTGGGAAGCATATGCGGTGGGAGGCTGTGTCCGGGATAGTCTGTTGGGCAGGAATCCAAATGATTGGGATATCACCACTTCTGCTAAGCCGGAACAGGTAAAGGAGATTTTTCATAGAACAGTGGATACGGGAATCCAGCATGGAACGGTTACTGTGATGTTAAATAGAGAGGGCTTTGAGGTAACTACCTATCGTATTGACGGAGAATATGAGGACAACAGGCACCCCAAGGAAGTGATATTTACCTCTGATTTAGTGGAGGATCTAAAGCGCAGAGATTTTACCATCAATGCCATGGCATATAACCCAAGAACAGGTCTGGTGGATGCCTTTAACGGTATGGAGGATATGAGAAATAAATGCATCCGTTGTGTGGGTAATGCAAGGGAACGTTTCTGTGAAGATGCATTAAGAATTCTTCGGGCAGTGCGCTTTGGAGCACAGCTTAAGTTTGCCATTGCTGAGGAAACCAGACAGGCAATGAAAGAGCTTTCCGGCAATCTGTCGTACATCAGTGCTGAACGGATTCAAACAGAATTACTGAAGCTTTTGGTATCAGAAGAGCCACAGCGTTTCAAGGAAGCATATGAGCTGGGTATTACAGGAATTATACTGCCGGAATTTGATGAGATTATGACTTGTACACAGGAAAATATTCATCATTGTTATACAGTGGGGCAGCATACCTTGGAGAGTTTACAGCATATAGAACCAGACAAAGTATTAAGACTTGCCCTGCTGTTTCACGATTTTGGAAAGCCAAAGACAAAAACCATGGATGAACAGCAAACGGCTCATTTTTGCGGACATGCCATGGAAAGTGCCAGAATGGCAGAAACAATTATGAAGCGGCTGAAATTTGACAATGATACCATGGGTAAGGTTGTCAAACTAGTGGAACTGCACGACCACCGCCCGTTGCTGAAAAAGAAAAGCGTAAAAAAGTTAATTGTAAAGTCAGGACCGGAGTTATTTCTCCCACTGCTGAAAGTAAAGTATGCAGATACCATGGCTCAGAGCAGGTACCGGCGGGAAGAAAAGCTGGCTTATTTGGCAGAATTAAAGTGCATTTATGAAAGGGTACTAGAGGAAAAGGAATGTATTTCCCTAAAGGAACTGGCGGTGAATGGAAAAGATATGATAGCCTTGGGTGTTCCGCAGGGAAAACGTATGGGGGAAATCTTAAAGGAATTGTTTGAACTGGTCTTAGAAGAACCGGAAAGAAACAATAGGGAAGAACTCTTGGCATTGGTAAAGGAAAGATATTTATGAAGAAATGCAGAGGTTCTATACAAGACTGTGCAGTTTTATGTGTAAGTTTACTATAATAAAGGAGAAAGAGGATTTGGTTTTATGAAGAAAACAAAGATAATTGCACTGATTTTGGCAATGTCAATGGCGGCAACAGGATGCGGCAAGGAGTCTGACCGGCAGATAAATCCGGAGAATCAGATGGAACATAGTGATGTCAGTGAGGAAATCACCGAAAATCCGGAATTAGAAAGTCAGGATACAGACATAGAGGCGGAAGGTAATCAGGAGGAAGAGAACAATGCTGCCCAAAATCAGGTGGAGATTACCCAAGAAACCATAAAAGACAAGGTGGTGGCACAGGACGGTACAGTGGTTTTTGAATACAGCTATGAGATGCCGGTGATTACTGTATCAGGAAATCAGCAGGCAACAGAAGCCATTCGGGCAGATGTGGAGACAGTGAAGGAAAATTTTTTGAAAAACGCTAAGGAATACGGTCAGACTGCCAGGGAAGATTATGAAGGAATTACCGATGAAACACAGAAAGAACAGTTTTTTGCTTACAGTGCTGAAAGTTTCTATCGTGTCAGCTATCAAAACGATAAAATAATTTCTATTGTATATTCATCTTACAGTTATCTGGGCGGTCCTCATGGAAACAGCATACAGACCACTGCCAATTACAGTTTTGAAACGGGAGAAAAGTTCAACTTTGACAGTTTTTTTGAAGATAAGGAAAGTGCTATGGCGGATATTAAGGCATTGGTTTTAAAGCAGTGTGAAAGCTCTTATTATAACCAGAGGCTTCTGGAAGGTTATGAGAAGTCTCTGGATGAGGTTTTGACAGAAGAATATTGGTATTTTGGAAAAAGCGGCATGATGTTTATTTCAAACGCATATATGTTGGCATCTTATGCTGCCGGCAGTTTTGATTTTATTATCCCTTATTCTGAGATGCCAAAGACAAAATCAGAATTTATAACACAGGATGTATATCTCTATCCGGCATCTTATGGAACTACTGTCCAGGCAGATTTAGATGGGGATGGCATCCAGGAAGAGGTATGCTATAATATAGTAGAAGAACCGGTACCGGAGACAGAACAAGAGGAATATGCGGTAACTGGTGAGCAGACAGCTTTCTTAAGTATCAATGGGCAGGATTATACAGGGGTACTGAATGATAAGGCAGGATATTTTGTAGAAAATCCAAGTTCTCATTACTATCTGGTGGATTTGGATGAGACGGACTCCTATGTGGAGCTGGCAATCGGGGATTATGGACTTAATGATTATATGCTGACGTTTTTCCTGCGATATGATAAGGGAGAACTGATATATCTTGGCTGTATTGATGACTTGTTGGAAAGTGACAGCTGTAAGCTCCTGGGAAAGGGAAATTTGACAGCAAGAGAACATTCCAATCTGCTGGAGACGGTGGATTACATCTATGATTATAAGCTTGTGGATGGGGAAATCAGGGAGCAGCCCAAGGACTGGTATACCATTGACAATGACAGTCTTCCTGAGGAATATCAAGTACACAAAATCTTAAAGAATGTAACAGTATACACAGAAAACAATACAGACAGTGAGAGCAAAACATTGACACCAGAGGATGGTTCTGTCAGATTTGTGGCATCCGACAACAAGGAGTGGGTGAAGCTTACAATGGAGGATGGAAGTGTTTATTACCTGCATATGACAGGTATGATTGAAATAGACAGTGCAGGGGTCACAGAGATTGCCCCGGAGGTATTTGAAAACTTGCTTTTAGCAGGTTAAAGGCAAGGCAGGGCAGAAGAATTTTGTCCTGCCTTGTTCTATTTTAGCAGTTTTCCCCATAGGATGTTATTGCACACATAAAGATCGCTTTGTAATGTGTGCAGGCAGGAAAGCCACTAAAATCAAAGGGGGAATGTGTGTGAATGAGAAAGGAATCAGTGTGTTGGAGGAGTATCCGCTGGAAGTATACTCCGTAAGAAAAGGCAGAGGCATACTGATAGCAGACACCAGCGAAGGTCTTAAAAAGCTTGTGGAATTTAAAGGCATGCCCGGACACGCAGACTTTCAGAATCAGGTACAGGAGAAGCTGTGGGAGCAGGCCGGTATCAAGACAGACCGGTTTGTTAAGAACAGGGATAATCAACTGATCACTATAGATAAGGATGGCAGGAAATATGTGTTAAAAGAGCATGTGCAGGGCAGTGAATGTGACTTGAAAAGCGAACAGGATATTATTGTGCTGGTGCAAAATTTAGCCAGGCTTCATAAACACCTGAGGCTTCGTGAAAATTTACAACAACCACCTGAGTTTTTTTCAAGACAGCTTTTGGAAGAAGAATTTGAAAAACACAATAGAGAACTCCGAAAAATTCGTAAATTCATTCGTAAAAGAAGCAGCAACTCAGACTTTGAAAACAGATTTTTAAAGGAGTTTGAGTTGTTTTACAGTCAGGGAGAAGAGGCGTTGGAGCTGTTGAAAAAATCGGATGGTAAACGGTTGACAGAGGAGAGTATTCTTCAGGGGCTTATATGCCATGGAGATTATAATTACCATAATGTACTGTTGGAGAAAAAAGGCAGTGTCACAGTAAATTTTGAAAAGTGTCATGTAGGCATTCAAATGGAAGATTTATACCATTTCATGCGAAAAATTCTGGAGAAAAATAATTGGGATATCCGACTGGGCAGAAGAATATTTACCGAATATAGCAATGTGCGTTCCATCAGCAGAGCAGAGCGGGAAAATCTCTACATACGGTTAAAATACCCGGAAAAATTCTGGAAGCTGGCAAATCAGTATTATAACAGCAACAAGGCATGGATATCGGGAAAAACCATAGAAAAGTTGGAAATTACTGCCGCCCAGAATCAACACAAACAGGAATTTTTATGGAAATTTAAGGATTTTTAAAATCAAAGGCTCTGTTATGCAAAATTAAGAATACCTTGCCAGGCAAAGCTTTCTGCCTGATTTATCTGTGGAATCCAAAAAGATAGCAGATAGTACTTAGCAAATTAGCTGCAGGTTCTATCTGCTTTCTTTCTGTTTTGGTGACAACTTTTAATAAAAAATTAAAGATTTTACAAAATATTCCGTTTCCTTTTTAAGAAAAGTATTATATAATAAATTAGGATTACAATAGAAATGTAAGGAAAATAAGTATGAAGAAAATATATTTTGCATTGATAAGCATTGGTTTTCTTATGTGTTTGTTGATGGGATGCAGCAGCAGGACACAAAAAACTTCTGTCATTCCATCACAAACGGCGGAAAATGAAGAACTAAATTCAAAAGAAGATGATGTTCCTCTCACCAAGGATACAGCCATTGTGATTTCTGTGGATACGGATAACCAGGTGGTTCGTTTACAGAGTACAAGCACTGGCGAGACGATGATTCTGACCTACACAGGTGGTTGTGATGTGCGGAATAAATATGATGAGATTATGTCCATGACACAGTTAGAACCAGGGGAAATTGTAGATTTTTCTTATGTGGTGTCCAAGAAAAAGATGTATTCTCTGAATATATCGGATACAGCATGGGAATATAAGGATGTAAGAAATCTTGTCATTGATGAATTGGGACGTACCATGTCTATTGCCAAGGATATGTACCAGTATGACAATCTTCTGGTGATTGTCTCCGAAGGTGAGAAAGCTATGCTGATGGATCTTAATGCAGCAGATACTCTGATTCTCAGGGGGATAGGTAAGCAGGTCTGTTCCATTGTGGTAGATAAGGGGCATGGTTATGTAAAGCTGAAAAATGAAGACTATTTTGTAGGCGGCTTTGTCAGTGTGGGACAGGAGGCGGTGAAACCTGTAACCAAAGAGATGATGCTGGTGGTACCAGAGGGGAATTATAATATGTCCATTTCAAAAAACGGTGTGGGCGGTACCAAGAGCATAACGGTTACCCGCAATGAGGAAACGATGGTGGATGTGGGCAGCTTAAGGGGTGCTCAGATAGAGCAGGGCGGTGTAAAATTTAACATCAGCCCCAAGGAAGCCAGACTTTACATTGACGGTGTGAAAACAAATCATGAAGAATTGATTACTCTTGCCTATGGCAGCCATAAAGTCTTAATTACTGCTTCCGGCTATGAAAGTTACAGCGGTACTTTGCAGGTAAGAGAAATACTAAAAGAATTGGATATTGAATTGGAAGCTGCGGATGACAATAATCATACACCTACACCTACACCAACAAAGAAGCCAACGGTGACACCGGAGGCAGATGCAACATTGACCCCTGGTGCTTCTGCTACCCCAAAGGCAACTGTCACTCCCAAGGGAAAAGTAACTCCCCAGGTAACCATTATCACGCCGGGAGATGAAGGCAGCGACACTACTATCAGTGATGAGGCCAGTGAGGATGAGGAAATACCAAATTCGCAGGCAACTTCCAATGGAAGTTCAAAAATATACATTACGGCACCTTCTGGTGCGGAGGTGTATCTGGACGGCAACTATATGGGGCTTGCACCCATCAGCTTTGCCAAACAGTCCGGTACCCATACCATAACTCTCAGACGAGAGGGTTATAAAACAAAAAGTTATACTGTCTATGTTCCAGATGACAGTGAAGACACTACCTATACCTTTTCGGATATGGTAGCAAATGACGATTAATACATGGAGGTAAAGAAATGAGTTACAAGGAAATCTATGAAGAGTGGCTGGCAAATCCGTATTTTGATGAAAATACCAAGGAAGAGTTAAAGGCAATCGGAGAAGATGATAAGGAAATTCAGGAGCGTTTCTATCGGGAACTGGAGTTCGGGACAGCCGGTTTAAGAGGTATTATTGGTGCCGGAACCAATCGTATGAACATTTACACCGTAAGAAAGACCACACAGGGGCTTTCCAACTATATTTTAGGTGTGAATGGACAGGACAAGGGCGTGGCAATCGCCTACGATTCCAGACGTATGTCATCAGAATTTGCCACAGAAGCTGCCCTTTGCCTGGCCGCCAATGGAATTAAGGCATATATCTTTGAATCCTTACGTCCCACACCGGAATTGTCCTATGCAGTAAGAAAATTGGGATGTATCGCAGGTATTAATATTACAGCCAGCCATAACCCACCAGAATACAATGGCTATAAGGTATACTGGGAGGATGGTGCCCAGATTACACCGCCTCATGACGGAGGAATTATGGCAGAGGTGAAAAAGGTCACAGATTTCAACAATGTTAAGACCATGGATAAGGCAGCAGCAAAGGAAGCCGGATTATATGAAGTTATCGGCAAAGAGATTGATGATGCTTATATGGAAGAGTTAAAAAGTCAAGTGAAAAATCCGGATGTTATCAAGGAAATGCAGAAGGATATTAAGATTGTATACTCTCCACTTCATGGAACAGGAAATATTCCTGCCAGACGTGTATTGTCAGAGTTAGGTTTTGAAAATGTATATGTGGTAAAAGAACAGGAATTGCCGGATGGTGAATTCCCTACGGTAAGCTATCCCAATCCAGAAGCCCCGGAAGCTTTTGAGTTAGGTTTAAAGCTTGCCAGAGAGGTTGATGCAGACTTGGTATTGGCTACGGATCCGGATGCAGACCGTCTTGGAGTGTATGTAAAGGATACGAAGTCCGGGGAATACATTACCTTAACCGGTAATATGTCGGGCTGTCTTCTGGCAGAATATGAATTAAGCCAGATAAAAGAAAAGTCTGGTATTCCAGAGGATGGAGTTTTGATTAAGACCATTGTAACCACCAACATGGCAGATGCCATTGCTAAAAGCTATCATGTTAAGTTAATTGAGGTGCTGACAGGCTTTAAGTATATAGGACAGCAGATTTTAGGTTTTGAGCAGTCGAAAAAGGGAACTTATCTTTTTGGTTTTGAGGAAAGCTATGGCTGTCTGATTGGTACTCATGCAAGAGATAAGGATGCCATTGTGGCAACTATGGCATTGTGTGAAGCAGCGGCTTACTACAAGAAGCAGGGTAAGACTTTATGGGATGCCATGATTGATATGTATGAAAAATACGGCTATTACAAAGATGGAATTCAGTCCATTACTTTAAGTGGTATGGAAGGGTTAGCTAAGATTCAGGAAATCTTAGACACACTGCGAAATAATACACCAATGGAAATTGCAGGCTATCAGGTTGTATCAGCCAGAGATTACAAATTAGATACCATTAAAAATATGGAGACAGGTCAGGAGACAAGTACGGGACTGCCATCCTCCAATGTACTTTACTATGATTTAACGGATGATGCATGGCTTTGTGTAAGACCATCTGGTACGGAACCGAAGGTCAAATTCTACTATGGCATCAAGGGTACCTCTTTAGAAGATGCCGAGCAGAAATCAGCAGCTTTAGGTGAAGCAGTAATAGCTATGATCAATAAGATGCTGTAAGCAGTGAAAATATTTGGTGACTATTAATCCCATAATTCCTAAAATAATGAATTTTTCCTTAAAAATAGTATAAAATGTGTAAAAAATCTTGACAAAACAGAGAGAAACAGTTATAACTAGACGTAGGGCTTTTAAAGCTGAAAAATAAAGAAAAACAGGTAAGAGGAGGAGTTCTCGTATGAACAAAACAGAATTAATTGCAGCAATTGCTGAAAAGACCGAATTATCAAAGAAGGATGCAGAAAAAGCAGTGAAGGCTTTTACTGATGTGGTTGTAGAAGAGTTAAAGAAAGGCGAAAAAATTCAGTTAGTTGGATTTGGTACTTTTGAAGTATCTGAAAGAGCTGAAAGAACCGGAAGAAACCCGCAGACAGGTGCTGAAATGAAGATTCCAGCTTCCAAGTCTCCGAAGTTCAAGGCTGGTAAGGCTTTTAAGGATGCTTTAAACGCATAAGATAATTTTGGAAAAGGCTGTTGCAGAGATGTAGCAGCTTTTTCTGCTATTCACTATGGTTATATACGGAGAGGAAGTTAAGGGTGAAAGAAAAAAAGAGGAAGGATAAAATGCAAACACACATCTTTCACACTTTGTGTTTGCGCCTCAAATGAAAATGCAAGCATTTTCGCTTGAGGCTTGGTGCAAATTATGAGATTAGACAAATTTTTGAAGGTATCCCGACTGATTAAAAGACGGACAGTTGCAAATGAAGCATGTGATGCGGGACGTGTTATGATAAACGATAAACCTGCTAAGGCATCTGCCAATGTGAAAATGGGAGATGTTATCGAAATTGCTTTTGGCAATAAATCTGTTAAGGTTGAGGTTCTGGATGTACAGGAGACGGTAAAAAAAGATGAGGCAAAGGAATTATACCGCTATATAACTTGAAGGATTGCGTGAGTTGTGAAACAACGGAGCAATTTTCATCATTATTATCCAATATATGGTAACAAGATTACTAGTCTAAATTCCATCGGTACATCATACACTATATTACAGCTTGAAATAAAGGAGGAAATAAAGTGGAAGAAAGACAACCGATGGCCAAAACACATAAACTTACCTTAAATAACCGACATTCCGCAACCATTACCGGCGTGGCGGATGTGTTGTCCTTTGACTTAAATGAGGTGCTTTTGGAGACAGAGCAGGGTATGCTGATGATTAAGGGCAATGATCTGCATGTAAACCGCCTAACCTTAGAAAAGGGAGAGATTGATGTGGAGGGACGGATAGACAGCTTTGCCTATTCGGAGGTAAACGGCTATGCAAAATCAGAGGAATCCTTTTTTGGCAGGTTATTTAAATGATAAATGCAGATATTATAAAGGAGTTACAATTTCTGCTGCACTCCTTTGTACTGGGAGTGTTTATTATGATTGCATATGATGTACTGCGGATTTTCAGACGACTCTGTAAGCACAGTTTTGCTGCCATGGCCATAGAGGACTTATTATATTGGCTGGTGTGTGCAGTCTGCATTTTCTTGATGCTTTACCAGGAAAACAGCGGCAGTATTCGTTGGTTTGCGGTGGTGGGTGTCTCTGTGGGCATGTTGTTGTATAATGGGACAATCAGCATGCATTTAACAGATAAAATTGCAGATATTTTGCTCTTTTTATGGAACCATCTGAAAAGGATTTTGAAAGTACTGTTTCATCCTTTGTTCTTTCTCTTATCCAAGCTGCTAAAAGGCTCGAAATTTCTTGAAAAAAAGGGAAAAAAACTTTGTATCTTTCAGAAAAAACAATTGAAAAAAGCACTGAAAAGAGTTAGAATGATATTATCTAAATATTAAATTTCAACAATGTTCCAAGTATGATAAAATCCACAGTGATAAAGAGGTGAAATTGGTGAGCAGAACGCAGAGAGAGCACAGAAGACGCAGTCAAAACCGTTTCGCCATGATGTCTATTTCAGCAGTAGTAATTGTTTTTTTGACGGTCATCAGTATCAAGAGTATGGAGCTTCAGGCGAAGAATGATACCTATGCGGCAAGAGAGGCAGTGCTGACCAAGGAAATCAAGGCGGAGCAGCAACGTACCGAAGAAATAGAGGAGTATAAAAAGTATGTTAAGACAAAGAAGTATGTGGAAGAAGTAGCAAAGGACAAATTAGGACTGGTGTATGATAATGAAGTTATCTTTAAACCGGAAGAATAGAACCGCTGTATGCTAAAAATACAGGCGGTTTTTTTCTTGTTCGCCCAGCATGGGCGTAATCTAATCGGTGTAAGTCCGTAAAGTGCCCTG